>NZ_JBFBEK010000021.1:0-122737 GCF_040683715.1 Streptomyces sp. NPDC093260 | reverse complement strand
GCTTCTTGCGCCCCTGCGGAGTCCGGTCCCCTCGGATCTCGAAGTCCATCGCACCCCTTGAACTGGGGTGTTGCAACGACCACTAGAACCCAAGGACTCGTGCACGGCCCCTGACCCCGATTGGACCGGTGAGCGAGGTTGTGGTCCAACTACGTGACGAGTGAGCGATAGGCGGATGGTTAACCGGCAGGGCGAAGGTCGGTGATGAGGCAGAAGCGTTCCAGAACCGCCAGCGTCGTGTCATTCACGGTGAATTCGGAGTCCTCCAACGCGGCGCGCATCTCCTCGCTGTGCCAGAACCGCTCGTGGCCCGCCCGCCACTCGGCCACGCTGGTGTCCCCCTCGCCCTCGTCCACCACGTGAGCGAGATCCACCTGCCCCAGCGGGACGACACGCACGCCGGTGACCTCGATGACCGCGACTGGACGGTCATCCGAGTCGATGACCAACGAACGGCTCCCGATCACCGGCAGGGGCTCCCCGTCATGCTCGTAGTCGACAAGGAGTCCTGTCGTGGAGGTCTTGGAACCATTGAGGATCGCTGCGACGAGCTGGTCGCGCAGCGGGCCGGGGAAGGCGAACTCAGCCCTGGGCAACGATGCGAGGTCCGCAGGTCGGGTGGCGTCAATCGTCATGCGGTCACGGTAACTGCCCATGCCGCGCGGGCCCGCGGGAACGGCCCGTGACGTGGCAGGGGGCCGCGCGGGTCACAGTAGCCGCGCCGGCCGCTGATGTCGTGCCGAAGCGGTGCTACCGAGACCCCAGGGCCGGGGGGTACGAGTTGGCGGATTCCCATACGCCACATGCTGAGGACAACGTCGCCCAACCAGAGGTCAACGCTGGAGCCACTCAAGTAGTTCGTCGTGGCGTACCTGGTAGACGGTGCCGGCCGACCTCAGCAGTCCTCGTTCATGGCACCAGCGGAGGAACGCGGCCAGGCGCCACGGCAGCTTTCCGCGCGTGACCGAGATCAGGCCGAGGTACTGGCGACTGGTGACTGCGACAAAACCGGGCCCGGCAGCCACACTGCAGGCCAGGGCCGTGACGACGGCGAGCGGCCAGGGAACCCGCAACCACTCGACACTCAGCGTCCCGTAGAGCGTGAGGGCTGCGACGACGGCACCGGACACCACCCCTGCCATCGCGTCGTTGCGTAGCGGGGACAACGGCGTGGGCACCCCGGGCGGATCCGGGTCCGGGTCTCCGCCGTTGTTGCGCCGAGCGGCGCGCAGCCCTGCGGGCACCCCCACCGCCAGCCCGATTGCTCCGGCTCCGCATCCCGCGGTCAGACCGATGAAATCGCCGAGTCGGCCGGCGAGCAGCCCGGCCGCCACTGTCACCGCCAGGGCAGATGGGGTGCTGACCGCCACCAGATGGCGGCGGTCGATGTCCGCCCGCACCGACAGCGCCAGGCCGAAGCCGAAGACGGCTGCGAACCCGGCGCCGGCAGCGAGCGCGAAGCCCGGGCCGAACAGAGGCGTCAGCGGCAGCATGAGGACGCCGCCCAGTGTGGTGCCCAGGGCGATCCGGTGCCAGCCGATTCTGCTGCGTAGCCGCTGGAACAGTATTCGGCGGGGCTGCACGTATCGCGCACGTGCGTTCCAGGCCGACAGCAGCGGCGCAGGGGTCAGCAGTGCGAGCAGTACGGCACCAGGCCGTGGCAGGGCGTGGTTGTGGTGGAGGCAGACCGCCAAGGAGAGCAAGGCGGGCAGCCAGCAGGCGATGGTGATGGCTGCGGCGGCATAGCGGGCGCTGCGCGGCCCGGCGACCGGCCACAGCGTATGGATGGCCAGGTCTCGGGATGGTGTGACGGCACCGCTGTCGTCGGTCGGTGCCGCGGGGCCTCCGCGCAGGTTTGCGGTGAGCAGCCGCAGCCACTGGGTCACGGCTTGCGCCGGGTACGACCGATGCCGGTCGGTCGGATCCGGCTCGCACAAGGACGGGATGAGTTCCTCCAGCAAGGCCGCGTGCAGTTCCCGCTCGCGGCCACCCGAGGCCGGTGCCCCGATGAAGGAGCGGAGTTTCGCGGCTCCGGCTTCCGTCTGCGATGCCAGTGACGCCAGTGTGAGCATCCATGGTGAGGACAGCACGGCTCTCGTGGCCGTCCCTGGTGCGAAGAGGCCGTCCTTCAACTCGGCGAGCCGGGCCCTGTTCCTGGCCCGCTCTTCCAGGAACCGCTGGCCGTCGGCGGGCTGGACCTCCTCGATCCGCACCGTCGCACAGTCCAGCAGACGCTGATCGGCGTGGCTGAGTTCGGTGTACTCGTCCGAACGGCAGGTGAGCGCCAATGACCCGGCGAATCGGTTGAGCTGGGCCAGCGCCGCGACGGCCCTGGGCCGTCTGCTGTCCGTGGGGTCCATCTCGTCGAGGCCGTCCAGGACCGGCATGATGTGCCCGGACGCCAACAGCTCCCGCGCCTTGGTCTCGGAACCGCCCAGGTACTCCTGGCCCAGGCGAGTGCTGAACCAGTCGGCGAACGTTGCGCTGGTGTCCCATTCCGACAGGCCGACCGGTACCGGCACCGGACCGTCGTAGTGCTTGCGGGCGAGCACCCGGTGGACGAGTTCATACGCCAGGAGCGTCTTGCCGGAGCCGGCGTCGCCCGTGATGACCAGGCGCTTGGGTCGGAGCCCGTCCAGGTAACGGGCGATACCGTCGAAGTCTCCTCGCGGCCATGCCCTGTCCGCGTCCCTGCCGCTCTGCGGAACGGTGACGAACGTGACGTTGATGGCCTTGCTGTCGTTGCCCAGCAGTTGCCAACGGCGTCGCTCCACCTCCCCCCGGACTGCCTCGCGCAGCCTTCGGACCGCGGCTTCCCGGCCAGCCCCTGCCGACCGCGGGCCACGGAGCCAGTCGATGCACCACCCAGCCAGAACACCGGAGAGCGCCGACCCGATCGGCCAGGTGACGCCCGACGCGGACGGGGACAGGGCCAGGAGCGCCAGCATCGTCGTCGTGCCTCCTGCGGCAGGCACCAGCAGCTTCTTCAGGCGATGTCGCGAAGAGGGCGGCGGCATGGCGATCGGTGCGTAGTCCGGCTCGTCGTCGGGATCCGAAGACGTCTCGCCGATGTCCTCGGTGACGAAGTGGACACCGTGGCCGCGCAAGGTCTGCTCGAATCCCGGCAGCTCGGCGAGGACACTGACGGGTACTGCCTCCAGCACCCCGGGCGCGAAGCTCTTCTCCGTCGTCAGGACCGCGATCAGGTGCGGTCCGCACAGCAGCCCGGTCCCCGAGCTGCCGCGCCATCCAGAGCGGCTCAGCACGATGCCCTCGTCGACATGCACTGTGGTCATCCGCGACTTCATGCCGTGCAGCGGGTCCACATGGCCACGTATCGGCATGGTGTCCCGTGCGTGGTCGGGACGTGTGACCGCGTCGGGAAAGCCCAGTCCGAGGCAGGGCACGCGATTCTTGCCCACGATCCGCCCGAATCGCACCGGCGGAGTCACCGGCGGTTGCCAGCCCGGCCCCGTGATCCGCAGCAGCGCACCGTCCGCGTCCGGCAACACCTGCGAAGCTGCTGCTTCCGGCAGCCACACCAGTTCGGCAGCCGTCCAGTCCGTGCGGCCCGCCGGATCCAGCTGCCGGACCTCCACGCTGCCGCACATCCGGACCCCGTCCACGACGTGGTGCGCAGTGAGCACCACGTCGTCACCGATCAGGTACCCGCTGCCCGACTTGCCCAGGACCGGATTCCAGATCTCCATCACCCGTGCCTGGTCCATCCCCCGTCCTGTTCCTCACCCGACGAGCTGTTCTCCCAGCGGACCGTTCGCAACTATTTCGGACGCTGCGGAGAGTCGGCAGAGATCCTCAGGTCGTTGTCGTCGCCGTCGACCGGCTGCAGGGTGAGCTTGACACGGTGGGTCCGGCCCACGCTTGCCGTACCGTGGGCCTCGACCGTCCAGGGAAGAACAAAGACCTTGGCCTTGGCCCCGCCGTCCTTCTTGACTTCCACGGTGAACTCGAGCTCCACCGGCCCGGTCCTGAATTTCAGGGCCTCCTCCCTGCCCGTGTCCATGGCGCTCTGCAACTCGGCACGAATCGCACTGATGGTCTCCCCCAGCTCGGCCCAAGGTTCCTGCGGCACGGCGATACCCCCTGATGACTGCCCTTGACGCCCGGACGGCGCAAAGCGGCCGTGGCCAAACGCGCGCCGGCCCGCTTCGGTTCGCACCGTATCTGGTCCCGATCTCCCCGGGGGCCAGGACCAGCAAACACCTGCCGACTCGGTACGCATCGCCACACGCACGCGACGGCGCTCCTGTCCGCAACCACCTCTACCGGCGGGCTTCAGCCGGACTGCGCCAACAACGATCCTCGGGCAGTACGGTCACACTCCGTGATCAATGGCCGCCAAATCATCTGCGGTGTCCTTGCCGACCACGAGGCGCCACAGTCTCTGCCCCGGGACATCCCGTCTGCATTCCTGCCAACCTCTCCCCAGGGCTCTGCTCAACCCTGTCAAGGGCAGAATTTGCGGCAGCGTCGACTT
This sequence comes from Streptomyces sp. NPDC093260, assembly GCF_040683715.1. Classification (NCBI taxonomy): domain Bacteria; kingdom Bacillati; phylum Actinomycetota; class Actinomycetes; order Kitasatosporales; family Streptomycetaceae; genus Streptomyces; species Streptomyces sp. NPDC093260. The sequence goes on along the minus strand of NZ_JBFBEK010000021.1, from coordinate 118,239 downwards.
TCGTCCGCTCGGACACAACAGGGCCCGCACGGGCACGGCTGGTGTGCAGGCATACAGCAGCACCAAGGTGAAACACCCGGTTGAGGCCGTGGTGACGGTCAAGCTCCCCGACGCCTACGGCCCCACTTCCACGGCACCGATGGCGAACCTCACTGCCGACGTGATCTCCCGAGCCCGGCGACACGCGGAAGCCCCATGGGCATGGAAGCACTGCTGGAGCCCTACCGGGCCGACCTCGTGGCCCAGCGCAGCAGCTGCGCGGAAACACGAGCAAGCCCCGGACCGCATCAGTCCGGGGCTCGCGGGCTGTTCGGGGTGCGGCTGCTACAGGTCGAACTCGATGTGTTCGATGTCCGTGAAGCGGACCTCCTCCAGGGAGCCGGCGCGGCGGCCGCCGTCCTGGAAGTAGACCTCCTTGAGCGCTTCGGCGGCGATCTCCTGAAGTCGGGCGTCGCTGGCGCCGGCCTCCTGGGCGTCGAAGAGGCGGGCGGCGTACTGCGGGGGCAGTGCGACGGTCAGGTGCCGGATGCGGTCCTGGTCGGTAGACCCGATCGGCGCGGTGTAGCCCATGCGGGCGCGGGTGTCGATGACGATGCCGCCCGTGCTCGCCGCCCTGGCCTTGGCCTTGGCACGGATCTGCGGCTGCCAGCGCTTCCTCACCTCGCGCTCCAGGCGTGCGGCGAGGTCGGGGCGGGGCTTCTTGATCTGGTCCTTCACGTACCGCTCGACGGTGCGCTGGGAGACCCGCAGCAGTTGGGCGACCGCCCTGGTGCCCTTGAGCTGCTTGACCAGGTACCGCATCCGCGCGCCGGCCGACTTCGGCGCCGGACGGGTGAACGCCTTCTGCACCGCGGCCTCCAGGCCGTCCCCGAACAGGCTCATCGCCGCCTTCTCCTACTCTCCGTTGTCGACGTCGGTGACGGTGCCGTCCTTGATGTACCGGGCGAGGTTGAGCTCCGGCGCGTCGAACCGCTCCCGGACTTCCTCGCCCCACAGGACGGACTGGGTGCCCTCCCACTTGACCAGGCCGGGGTTGATGCCGAGCTTGAAGCCGCCGGGCAGCGGCTTGCCGTCCCGGTAGGGCAGGAAGTCGAGCGGCGAGGGCCCGCCTGCGGCGTAGACGACGCAGTCGGACAGGATCGCGATGGGGTACTGGCCGGTGAACGCCGCGTGCTTGACGATCTTGCGGTGCAGGTTGATGCGGGTGCGGGAGATGACCGCCGCCCGGATGTCCGGCCGCCATGTCGGCCGGGACAGGGCCCGCCATGGCTGGCCCGGCCGCCAGCCCTCGCCGCGCGGGCGCTCGCGCAGCTTCCCCAGGCCGCCCTTCACCGTCGCCTTGATCGCCGAGACCACGATCGCCAGCTCCGGGTCGCGGGCCTTGTAGCCGTCCATCGCCGCGAGGAAGTCTGCCGGAGCGAGGTCGGCGTCGACGCCGAGGTCGGCCATCGTGGCGAGGTAGGCGTCACGGAGCCGCTGGTACCAGCCGTCCAGGTAGCGGCCGTTCTCGTAGCGCACCCACGCCTCGATCGGCGCGACGTCGTAGCCGAGCTCCTGGGCGTACGCCACGGTCGGCGTCGCGTACCAGGCCGGCCCCCCGGGGTGCTCGCCCTTCGGCGTGAACGGGGACGGCAGCAGGCTCACATCCAGCTCCACCCACTTGTCCTTGCCGACCTTCACCTTCGACAGGTCGACGTGGCTGAGGTCGACCAGCCAGGAGCCGGGCAGCTTCGGGTCGAACACCGGGCTCTTCAGGTGCGTCGCCTCACCGAGGCCGACGACCAGGCCGTTGGCGCCGGCGGCGAAGGCCATGTTGACGTCGATGCCGACCAGGTGCCGCAGGGTGCACTCCGCGTCGGTCATCGGCCGCGCCCAGTCGTACGCCTCCTCGAACAGCTTCTCTCCGGTGCCGCGCACGTGGAAGCGAGGCACGTCCTTGAGGACCGGGTGGCCGTCAGGGACCTCGCACGGCGGCCAGTTCATCGGGGCGACGGCGTCCTTGCCCAGGCTGCCGGGGTTGTGCTCGGAGTGCCGCTTGCCGTCGGCGTCCGGCTCGGAGGCCCGGGTCGGCGGGTGCAGGGCGGTCATCAGCTCCAAGCCGGTCACGGCCGTGGAGCCACGCGGCGTCATGACCCGGGACGCGTACACGCCCAGGACGCGGGCGAGTTCGGCCGGCGGGAGCTGCCCGGCCTCGCCCCAGTGCCGGGTGTCCAGCGCGTGCCAGGAGGGGATGCACAGCTGCACGCAGGCCCGTTCCGAACCGGTGGCGGGGCGGTAGATCCGCGCCCAGGGGCCGAAGCCGCGCTTGGTCAGCTTCCAGTCGGCGCGGGTCAGCTGCCTGATCACCTTGTGGCCCTCCGGGAGCCGCCCGGCGTGCTTCTCCTCCTGCGTGAGGGTGACGGGCAGGCCGTAGCGCTCCAGGGCGGCTTCGGTGAGCACGAGCAGCGGGTCGGCGTCCTTGCCCGGCCCGGCGAGCTTCGGAGCGCCGAGCTTCGCCTCGCGCAGCGTCCAGTCGACCAGGGACGGAAGGGACTTGGCCGGCACGTCCAGGACCAGGCCGCCGACGCAGTACGCCAGCACCTTCCCGTCCTCGACGTCGACGACCGCGAGCGGTCCGTTCTCGAACCGCGGGTCGGCGCCGCCCGCCGGGGTCCCGGCCGGGGCCGCCTTCTTCGCACCCGGGCGGCGCGATGTCGACGGCGTCCTGGTGGTGCGCGCCGGATGCGGCGCTGCCGCCGGAGCAGCGGCCGCGGGAGCAGGGGCAGGGGCCCGGGTATTCCTGGGTGCAGTAACGTCCGCAGCCCGGATGGCCGGGCCTGTGGACGGAGTCTGCGCTTCCGCCGGGGCGGGAGTGGTGGTGAACGCGGCCGGTGCCGTTGCGTCCGGGACGGGTGCGGTCGCGTCGGCCGGGTCGGCGGGGTAGAGCTCCGCGAGCTTGTCCAGCAGCCGGGCGTAGGCGTCACGCTCCGGCGGGCGAGGCTCGGTCTTGCCGGACTCCCAGCCCGACACCGTGGCCCGGCGCACCTTCAGCGCGGTAGCCACTTCCTCGATCGTCAGACCGTGCGCGGCCCGCAGCCGCTTGCGCTCCGCCGGCGGCGGCAGCACGGCGCGGGACGCGAGCAGCGCGTCGACCGCGTCGAACAACTCGGACATGGAACACCTCCTGACTGACACCCTACCCCACGGAACGTACAACTCGCGTACGGTTCGCGTACGTATGGCGAATGTCAGGCGTTCGAGGGGGGAATCGACTGTGGCCCGCGCGGGCCTCGTGCTGGGGCGGGCTCAGATCGCGGCGAGGAACAGTGCGGCGACGGCGCGGACGGTGCGGGACGGTGGGCGGTCAGTAGCCGCGGTGCCGGCGCCCGGAGTCGTGGGGGGGGCGCCAGACTCGCGCCGTCATGAGCACGATGCGACGGCAGCTCACCACCGGCCCGGGCACCACCACCAGGACCACACCGCCGACCCCGGCCCCGCGGCCGTTGCCCATCGAGCGGACCGCCGCCGACGAGCACCACGAGCACGCCGACCCCGGCGGCACCGGAAACCCCAGCCGATCCCCCTGCCGTCGTGTCTGCCGCAGATCGCCGGGACACGTCCAGTACAGCCAGCACGCTCCGTAGGCCGCTGTCCTGGTGTGCTGCTCATCCGTGCTTCAAGGTCATCTCATGTGGCGAGTCGGCGATAGCAGATGAGGGTGCAGGCGGGGCTGGTGAAGGCACGCCGCCCGACGGTACGGCATGCCACCGCGCCCCGGGGACGACAGCTGTCTTTCTCGTCGACCTTCACCGGGGCCAGTGAACGGACGTGGTGCGGACAACTGCGCGTCAGTACCATACGGTTCGAGATCTGGCGAGCGCATCCCACACCGGACGAGGAGACCACCGAATGGAATCACGCGTCTTATCCGCGGCCTTTCTTGTCGTCGCCCTGACCGCCGTTACGGCCTGCGAGTCATCGGGAGACGGAAAGCACACGGCGTCGGCGCGGCCCAGCAGCACCGCGCCGAGAATGCGCCAGAATTCCGTTGTCGGCGTCGTGGGAACGAGCCCGGGGACCAAGGCGGTGGGTACTCCCTCGACGGCCAGGGTTGTGGGCCTGGGCTATGAATTCCGCCTGCTGGGAACGGCGACGCCCCCGGTCGTCAGCACCGACCAGGGGCCACGCCAGGCGGCAGCGGGGCAGCGGCTGCTGCTGGTCCGCTACGACGCCACCGGCTCCCTGGGCGGGCAGTCCGACTCGAACACCCCCGGTCTCACCAAGAGGGCCACCCTTGTGGCGGACGGCACCCGTACCGTCCTCAGTCCGGACGCGCTGCCGTCGGGACACGACGAAACCGTCGCGATGTCCGTCGCCGAGAACGCCCACGACCTGTCCCTCGAAATCGAGACGGGAGATCTCGTTCAGTCGCTTTCCCTGGTGACCGGGGAACGCTCCGGCGCTGATCCGTTGGTGCTCTACCGGACGGACACCGATAACCAGGATGCGACGGGTTTCCCGAGCGTCACCGCGGAAATCTCCAAACGCCTTTCCTTCCCCTTCGCTCTCATCTCCTCGAACGGGCAGCAGGACACGTTTCCCGACGGGAAGTACCCGACGACGATCGACGTCGAGAAGGCGCATCTCGCTTACACCCTCACCCAGCCCGACAACGAGCTCAGGTTTCCATCGAGTCCCGACAAGGCGTTCCTCACCCTGGACACCCAGGTGACCGGAGGAAACAGCTGGATGACGGCTCTCCCCACGAAGGACTTCGTCCTCACCACCGACAAAGGGCAGAAAGTACCGGCGCAGCGGTTCGACGATCCCGGGCTGCGGACGGGCGACCTGCAGGACTCCGACAACGCCTTCTTCGGTGGAAAGGTCTACTGGGAGGTCCCCGGTGACACCAAGTCGGCGACGCTCACGATCACGGCCACGAAGAACCACCACATGGGAGGGCTCTTCAACAGTTCGATGCTCGACTACCACAACAAGAGGCAATCCCTCGACATACAGTTCTGACCGCTTCCGGTCAGACGTCCACCACGCCTGGCCGGGCGCCCGTGAGCGCCGGTCCCCGGCCGTCCCGGCGGGGACAGACCCAGGACTTCGGCGTAGTTTCGTGACGATCTGCCAGTTCGGTGGTGCCCCGGAACGGGACAGGCACGGCTTCCAGGACCATGCAGTTCTCAGCGCCCTGTGCGTCCGGCTGTATGTGTCAGCAGCTACCGGCGTCGTCGTTCGGGCCGTCCGGCGCGGCGGTCCACCGCCGGTTCGCCGAATGGACGAAGGGCCGGTTGAGGGGCCAGGCTCCACCGCCTGGTCCTCGACGAACTCGGCTCCCGCGGCGACCTGGACTCGTCGCGATGCGCAATCGACTCGGTCAACATGCGGGCCCTGGAAAGGGGGATCTGACAGGTCCGAACCCTGTCGACCGGGGCAAGCACGGCTCGAAGATGCATCTGATCACCGAGCGGACCGGTCTGCCTCTGTCCGTCGGCATCTCCGTCACCGACGTCCACGACAGCCAGGCCCTGGTCCCGCTCGTGAAGGGCATACTTCCGATCCGGTCCCGCCGAGACCGCCTTCCCCGACTGGCTGGACCGCTACAACTACCACCGACCCATCGACGGCCAAATCCCCAGCCAACCGCGCCACCAACCTCTCCGAACGACACACCCAGCCGGTGCGGACGCCACCCCGGAAGTACCCGACACCGCGACCGGGAGCGCCGCAGCGGCTCGGCGCTGAGCACCGGAGCGGCCGGCTGAAACGCCCGGTGGCCAACTGAAGCGCTCGGTCACACAGCGGGCTCTTGTTGCGGTCGATAGGTGAGCCCGAGCTCAGGAGTCCGGCACCACGGCTTCGTGCACGCCGAGCCAGTGAGGCTCAAGCCGCTGCGGTTGATGAAGGTGAGCGGCAGGCGCGGCAGCGCACGAATGCCCAGCTCTTCGGCCAGCTCCCGCGCGGCGGCCCGTTCGTAGGACTCGCCGACCTTTGCGGCGCCAGTGCGCGCCCACGCGCGGCGCCACCCCGCAGCCCGCGTCGGCATCGAGCTGGGCCGGCTCGGCCCGGACACGTTGACCGTCGGCGCCGCCCCCCTGCCGCTCGCCGACTTGTTCGCCCACGGCGGCCGCCGGGCGCCCGCGGCGGAGGAAACGGCGCCGTCACCGGCGTGGCAGGCGGCGCTGGGCGGACGGCTGACATAGGCGCGCCACGCGGTGGAGTGCGGGATCAATCGCCTCAAGCGCCACCGCGCGGTCGCCACCCGCTGCGACAAACTCGCCGTCCGCTACGAAGCGACAGCGCTGGTTGCGGCCATCAACGAATGGCTGTGAGCGGCACGTTGCGTTCCTCGTGGCCGTGCCGGGGTTCGGTGTTGACAGGTTCAGCTAACGTCTTTAGCCTATAGCTAATCGAGTTAGCTAGATTGGGTGGATGTCGTGACCGAGTACCTCGCCGTCGACGGCGGCACGATTGCTTACGAGGTAACGGGTTCCGGCCCGTTGATCGTTCTCGCGCACGGCATGGGCGATAGCCGAGCCGCGTACCGTGGTGTGGTCCCGGCACTGGTGGCGGCGGGCCATCGGGTCGCCTCGGTCGACCTGCGCGGCTGTGGTGAGTCCAGCGTCGGCTGGCCGGCCTGGAGCCGTACTGCCATCTCCGGCGACCTGCTCGCCGTGATCCGCCACCTGGGCGGCCCGGCCGTGCTCGTCGGCCACTCGATCTCCGGCGGCGCCGCCACCATCGCCGCGGCACAGGCACCCTCCCTGGTCACCGCGGTCGTCGAGCTGGCGCCGTTCACCCGCAAGCAGTCGATCCGCCTCGGTGACCTGAGGATGAAGCGCTTCCGGCAGGGCATGACGCGGCTGCTCGGCGTGGGCATGTTCGGCAGTGTGGCGCTGTGGCGCTCTTACCTCGACGTGGCCTACCCCGGCGTGAAGCCGGCCGGCTGGGCCGAGCGGCTCGATCGCATCGACTCCCTGCTGCGTGAGCCGGGACGCTTGAAGGCCCTGCAGAGCATGGGCCGCTGCGCCCCGACCGACGCCGGCGCGCAGCTCGGCAACGTCCGCTGCCCGGTCATGGTCGTGATGGGCACGCTCGACCCCGACTGGGCCGACCCTCACGCCGAGGGGGCGGCAATCGTTGACGCCCTGCCGACCGGCCTCGGCCGACTTGAGATGATCGAGGGCGCCGGGCACTACCCGCACGACCAGTTCCCCGACCAGGTCCTCTCGCTGACGTTGGCCTTCCTCCGATCGGTGGCCGACCGTGCCTAGGGCAGGCCTGGACCCGGCAGCCGTGGTGGCGGCCGGCGCCGCCCTCGCCGACGAGGTGGGCCTCGCCAACCTGACGATGGGGTCGCTGGCCGAGCGAGTGGGCGTACGCACCCCGTCCCTGTACAAGCACGTGAGCGGCCAGGAAGACCTCAATCGCCGCATCGCAGCTTTGGCATTGAACGAGGCCGCCGACGCCGTCGGCGGCGCGGTCCAGGGGTACGCGGGCCGCGACGCCCTGGAGGCCGCGGCCCGTGCCTTCCGCGCCTTCGTCCTGCAACACCCCGGCCGGTACGCTGCGACGATCGGCGTGGAACCGTCCGGCCCGGACGACCCGCTGGCCGCCGCGGGGCAGCGGCTGCTCGGTGCGTTCACCGCCATCCTGCGCGGCTACGGGATCGCGGAGCCCGACGTGGACCACGCCCTGCGCACCCTCCGCAGCCTCTTCCACGGCTTCGCCACATTGCAGGTGGCCAACGGCTTCCAGTGGAGCGCCGACATCGATGAGAGCTTCGAGTGGCTGATCGCCTTCGCCGACCGGGGCCTGCGCGCTCTTTGAGAACGCTGCCCGGCGGTAGTCGATATCTGACATCCGTGTCCGTGGCCTGGCCTTGCCAGGAGGAGAGATTGTTCCGGGCGGTGAGGGTGTTGGGATGGTCGGGTCCCAGCACCCGCACGGAGTCCTCCAGGAGCTCGACGAAGGCGGCCGCAGCCCCTGCCGCGTCCCCCGCCCTTCCCTGCCACTCGGCGAGGTTGTGCCGGGCACCAAGGGTGAAGTAGCTGTCGGGACCGAGATAGCGGGTGGTGGTCTGCACCAGTCGGCGGAAGTAGTCCCTGGCGGCTGTCGCCTGGCCGACCCCGCCGAGGCTGCTGCCGGCCTCGTACAGCACCTCGTGCGCGTCCGGCTGGTACAGGGCCTGCTCCGTGTGTCCCGCGAGGACGGTGGTGTTAGCCCGGAGGACTTGGGCCAGGGCGGTGCCGTACTCCTTGTCCGGCCAGGCGGCGAGGAGGGCGTCGGCGGCGGTGCGGGCTAGGCGGTGGTGCTGGTCGAAGGTGAGGGTGTCGCGGACTGCGTGCTGGATGAGCTGGTGGACGCGGACGGCCTGGTGAGGTGTGGTGGGGGTGTGTTCGATCAGGCTGAGCCGCCTGAGCGCGCTGAGGGCGAGTGTCACGTGTTCGGGAGTGACCGGCCCGGTGGTGCCGGGGGTGGTGGCGGTGAGGTGGGCGAGTGCCGGCGGGCTGGTCAGGACGGTGTCGGGGATGCCGTTGGGGTCCAGGAACGCGGCGAGCTGGAGGACCGGCCGGGCGAGCCCTGCCGGTCGCAGTGTGTCGGCGCGGTCGATGGACAGGCTCCAGGCGGCGGCCACGGTGTGGGTCTGGTCGTCGGGCAGGGTGTCGGGGGCGGTGTCGGCCAGTGTGCGGGTGCGGTCGGCCAGCAGGGCCCGGTAGGCGCGGCTGGTGATGCCGGTGTCGATGAGATATGCGATGGCCTGGGACAGCGCCAGCGCCAGCGGCAGGTGGCCGAGGTCGTCGGCCAGCGCGGCCAGGTCGTTGCCGGGTTCGCTGCGGCCGTGCCCGGCCAGCGCGCTGGTGAGGTAGTCCTCAGCCTGCGCTTTGGTGAACAGGCCGATCTCGATCAGGCGCCGTCCCTGCCCGGTCAGGGCGGCGTCCCTGCGGCGGGTGGTGGCCACGGTGCGGCCGTGCGGGCCGGCTGGTGTCCACAGGCCGTGCAGGTCCGCGGGGTCGCCGATGTCGTCCAGGACCACCAGCCACCGGCATACCGGCTGACCGGGTTTGGGTTCCAGCCAGGCCAGGAACTCCCGCGCCGCTGCCTGCTCATCGCCGGGGTCGGCGGCCGGCAGTTCGACGGCGGCCTGGGCGTAGCCGCCGGCGGCCGCGGTGCGGTTGCTGGCGGTGATCCATCCCAGCACGTCCAGTTCACCGGCTTGCCAGGAGGTGCGGGCATAGTCGGCGGCCAGCTGGGTCTTGCCGACCCCGCCCATCCCCACCAGTACCCCGCCCGGCAGGCCCAGTTCCGGTGCACGGTCGGTGGATTCCACGACGGCGGTTCCGGCTGCGGTCAGGGCCTGGGCGAGGCGGTGGGCCTCGGCCCGGTTCTGGAACCACTGGGCCCGCGGTGGGATCACTCCGACCTGGTGCGGCCGAACGGCAGCGGTACGGGGCGGGAGGTAGTTGTTCTGCTGGTTGTGGTCACCGTATGACGTCGGTGTGGAGCAGCCGGTCGAGCACCACATGCTGCGGCAGGCCATTCAGCTCCAGGGCGTCGAACTCCCGCCAACCGAGGCCGTTCAGCCTGTTCATGTCCGCGACGAACCACCCATGGTCCCCGGGCTCGGCGACTGATGCCGTGGGAACGTACACGACGTTCGCCGATCCGAACGGCCTACCCAGCATGTCCCGCAGCGCATCCCGCAACGTCTCGTTACGCAGGCCACTCGCCGTCAACAGAAAGTTCATCGGGCGAGCCAAGCACGACTCACGGCCCGCGCAACGAACCCAGAGTCCACCGATACCGTCATGGCATGGCCACATCAGGAACAGGCACTGATCTCGTCCTTCGACCTTCGTCAGTCTGTGTGCCTCTTCGTTGTGGCTTCATGAGCCGCGAGTTCTTCCGGTGTGCCCAGGAAGGCAGGACCGCAGCCCGCTGGAAGACGCTGGACCACCATGGCGATGGCCTCCTGGGCTGTAGCTGCCGGGCCAACTGTCTGGCTTCGGAGGGGACCGGAGACCCAGTAGGTACCTCCGGTGGCGGGCTGGATGTACGGGATGTCCCAGGTCCACCGCCATTCGGTGCAACGGCTGAAGTGAAGTTCTCCCATCCCGGTCCAGGGGAACAGTTGCCGCAGGCAGGGCTCGGCATAAGCCGCTTCCAACAACGCCGGCCGTACCCGCCCGTCGTCCCGTACTGCCTGCCAGCCTGCTTCAACGACGGCTTCGCGCGCTGCATCCCTGTTCACGTCACCATCGTGCACGAGGGATGCGGCCGGCCGAGCCGCCTGACTGATCGAATGGTCCTTCGGACTTGACCCCTCGGGATGGGAACGGCCGGACGCGAGAGCGGCCTTCGTTTGATCGTTTGCTCCGTCACGGAGTGGATCAGCGGACGGCCGGATCGCGCTGGCCGCGGACGTCTCGCCGCGGCTGCGGCCGGACGCCAACACCTGCCCTGACCGGACCTTTTGTCGCACCTTCGGCCGCGGAGGGCGAAGCACCAGACGATCCCGTGCTGGCCCTACTCGGTCGTCGCCGCGCTGGAAACCGGCCGCACCTCATGGATGGCCGTGCTGGACGCCGGCCTACGGCGCCCCGGGAGAAACCGGCCGAACCGAACAGACTGACACCCGCCCGTGTCCGACGAGGGTTCCGGAACCTGCGAGCGAAGCCCCGGCTCGCCAGCTGGTGCACCGAAACCGTCCGGCCCCGGCCCCGGGCCTGGTCGCCCGGCCGGCTCGAAGAACCGCCATCTGGCCACTCGCCATGACGTGGGCAAAGTCCTCGTGACCGGCGAGGCATACGGCCGACCTGCTCACCACAAGGTCGGCACGACCCCCCGCCGCACTGGACAAACGAGCCCCTTTCCAACCTGGCTGCGACAGAGACCCGTCGAGGCTGTCTTGCTGCGCGGTTGACGGACCTGCAGGTGACGGAATTCACGGCGTGCTGGGCGAGTCTGTGACCAGCAGGCGTGGTGCCGGCGGCAGCGGCGTAGGCGCTCCCGTCTCTGGTGCGGCGCGAAACGCCTCGATCACGTAGGCGGCGAAGCGGCGGGAGGCCTTGGCCCGGGCGGTACGCGGCGTGCCTCGGAGGCCCCGGTGGGCCATGAGCATGAGGATCAGGTCGTCGACGACGAAGCCGGGGCGCAGCTGGCCGGTCTCCTGGGCGCGGCGGGCCAGTTCTCCGACCGCGCGCAGAGTCTGCTCCTGGTCGGCGGCGAAGTCCATGGCCTCGGGGAAGGTCGTCATGAAGGCGTCGGCGAATCCCCGGCTGTGCGCGTGGAGTTCGCAGATCCGCTCGATCAGGCTCCGGAATCCGTGCCACGGGTCCGGGTCCGTAAGGGCGTCGCGGACGGCCGCGTGGCAGGCTCGTCGCTGCTCGGCGAAGGTCTCCGCGATCAGTGCCTGTTTGGCCGGGAAGTGCCGGTACAGCGTGGCGGGGCCGACGCCTGCGTGCCGGGCGACCTCGCGCATGGGCGCACTCAGGCCCTCTTCGCCGAACACCGCGCGGGCGGCATCCAGGATGCGGGCCCGGTTGTCGCGGGCGTCGGAGCGCACGGTCTGAGGCAAACGGCTGGTCATCGTCTCTCACTTTAGCCAAACGGACGGGGGCGTCCGTTACGGTCCGATGGCGGTGCTGCCGCCCCGTCCCGCCACTTCGCCGGTGATGCTCCGGCCGTGGTGGCCGGCTCGACGCCCGCGACCGCAGCTGCGATCCGTCTTTCCCCCGACCCGAGGAGCCGAGATGAAAGCCGTCGTGATCAGGACGTTCGGAGACCCCGATGGCCTGGAGATCGTCGATGTGCCCGTGCCCGTTCCTGCCCCGGGGCAGGTGCGGGTCGCCACGGAGGCGATCGGGGTAGGCGGCGTCGACGCCGTGATCCGCCGGGGAACGCTTGCCGCCTACGGCTTCCGGGAGGGCCACATCCTCGGCAGCGAGGTCGCGGGAAAGGTCACCGCGGTGGGAGGGGGCGTGGACGCTTCGTGGATCGGGCGGCGGGTGTGGGCGTTCACCGGCCTGTCCGGTGGGTACGCCGAGCAGGCCGTCGCCTTGATCGAGGACGTCCTTCCGCTGCCCGACGGCCTGACCGGCGCTGACGCGGTGACCCTCGGCGGCTCCGGCGTGGTCGCCCACTTCGCCCTGGACCGGGCCCGTTTCACGTCCGGCGAGGCGGTGCTCGTGCGCGGTGCTGCGGGCAGCATCGGGATTACGGCGGTCCAGCTCGCAGCAAGGGGCGGTGCGAGCGCGGTGGCTGTCACCACCTCGTCGGTGGAGCGCGGCGCCCGCCTGCGGGACCTGGGCGCGACCCATGTCCTTGACCGCTCCGGTGAGGACGGCCCGGACGCACCGGCGGGCTTCGACGTGGTGATCGATGTCGTGGGGGGTCCCCAGCTTCCCCTTTTCCTGGACAAGTTGGCCTCCAACGGGCGGTACGTGGCTGTCGGCGTGGTCGGTGGGCAGCCGCCGGCGGACTTCGGTGTGCGGCTGATGGACGCCTTCCGCAGGTCGTTGTCGTTCGCCACTTTCAGCTCTGACACCGTGCCCGGCCCCGACCGGCAGGCCGTACGGTCGTCCCACTTCGCCGATGCTGCGCACGGTGACCTGCGCACAGTCGTGCATGCAGTGTTGCCGCTGGCCCAGGCGGTGCTGGCCCACCGCGAGATGGACGCGGGGAAGGTGTTCGGCAGGGTTGTGCTGGCGCCCTGAGCCGGGCCGGGACGGTGTTGTCGACGTCGCGGGCCTGTCGCCGCGGGCGAATGATCGCCGGGTCCTGTGTGTGCCGTGCGCCAGCTGGTGCTACGAGATGCGCAAGCGCGGCGGCAGAGAGGCCGAGTGCGACCGTTGCCATCGCACGCTGATGGTCAGCGGTGGCATGTGTCGGATCATCGTCGCCGAAACCGAGGTCGACACCGCCCAGATCGCGATGAAGAACAGCGATCAGCTGTGGTTCGCCGGCCCCCGTGCCGCCGGACCGGCGGTCGGACGCCTCCTGCTCGGCACCGCGGCGCCCCAGGGCCGATTCGCCCTCGAACAACGCCGCGCCCGCGCCCGGGCCAAGTCCGAACGCCGACTGTCCGACCACCTCGTGGACCCCGCCCAGCTGGAACTGTTCCCATCCCCGCCTCGGGACTGGACCCGCCTGGACACCAGCAGCCGCCCGCCCTCACCGCTGCCGCAGGCAGCCTGGTCACTTCACCGCCTACGTGCGCAGGCGCGGATGGAACACCGACTTCTTCAACGGCAGCATCCGCACCCTGCGCATCGTGACCGGGCACCTCGGCGCCGCGGCTCCCATTCAGCAGAGCGACATCCGGGCACCGGCCTCTATGAGAGCCGACCTCCAAGGCGCCCGCACGCATCGTCAACCACCTCCGCCAACGCCGCCTGCTCGCCGCGCAACCGCCCACCGACCCCTTCTGCTGCGGCAGCAGGGGCCGGTTTCGCCGGTCCGGTTCGGTGCGGTCAGAACCCGATCGCCTCGCGGAGCAGCAGGACGGTGCCCCGTCCGGGCTCGGTGTCGGCGTTCATGATGAGCACCCGATTCAGCGCGACGGGCTGCCCGTACACCTTCTGGGTGCGCTCGTTCTCCAGAGGCAGACAGTGCTCTTCCACTCGCCGCAGCGCGGTGGGCAGGTCCGGTACGATCTTCTGCGCTCCCACGACCCAGATCGCCCGAGCGGCGGCGCCGGCGTAGCCGGGCAGCTGGCTTCCGCTGGCCGAAGCTGCCACCAGGGACCCGGTCTCAGTGACCGCGGCGACGCTGCCCACGATGAAGTCCGGGACCGACAGGGCCGCCCAGATCTCGTTCCGCTGCGTGGCCCGATCCATCGTCCAGCCCCGGGCCTTGACCGAGTCGTAACGGCCGCTGGTGTTGAGGTCGTCGTCGATACCGGAGAGGCGAAGGGTCTCACTCGCTCCGGTGAACACCGCGGCGCCTTCCGGGATCATCTGCTGGACACGTGCCCGCGCGCCAGCGGCGTCATCGACGATCTCCACTACGAAACCGTGGTCGGTCAGCGCAGCAGCCGCCCGCTGCAGGCGCTCCTCGGCGGCGAGGTCGGTGAACGACGGTGCGGGAATATCGGTGGTCATGATGAGCCTCCTGCTCGCAAGAAGGTGGTGTTGCCGTCTCCCTCTGGCGACAAGGCAGCCCCGCGAAATGTCAGGCGAGGTACTCGGGCTCACATTCCGATGCGCTGTCCTGTCGGATGCACGAGAGCGGATCCAAGAGAAGGAGACAGCGCCACCATGACCCCCCAACCCGAGCCGGACCTGGAAAGAGTCATGGGTGAGCGGCGGCAGCTGACCAACCTCACCTACCGGCTCCTCGGCTCGCTGGCGGAAGCCGAAGACGCCGTTCAGGAGACCTACACCCGCTGGTACGCCATGTCCGCTCAACAGCGCGGCGCCGTGGAGGCGCCCGGGGCATGGCTGACGACGGTCGCCACCCGCATCTGCCTGAACCTGCTCGGCTCGGCGCGCGCCCGGCGCGAGACCTATGTGGGCGACTGGCTGCCCGAGCCGCTGCCCGGGCCCGCCGACCGCGTCGGCTGGGCCGCACCCGCCGGCACCGACCCCGCTGACCGGGTGACTCTGGACGAGTCAGTCAGCATGGCGTTCCTCGTCGTACTCGACTCCATGACCCCGGCCGAGCGCGTCGCCTTCGTCCTGCACGACGTCTTCGGCTACCCCTTCGCCGAGGTCGCCGAGATCACTGGCCGTACTCCGGCCGCCTGCCGCCAACTGGCCTGCTCCGCCCGGCGCCGCGTCAGCAAGGCACGAACCGCTGCAACCCTCCCGGGCTCGGCATCCCAGCGAGCCGACATCGTCCGCGAGTTCAAGGCAGCCTGGCAGGCCAAGGACATCGCTGCCCTCATCGGCCTGCTCGACCCCGACGCGACAGCGGTCGCCGACAGCGGAGGCCTGGCGCTGTCCTTCCTGGACCCGATCAAGGGCGCGGAACAGATCGCCCGCGGTTGGATCGAGATCGCCAACCGGGCACCAGGCCCCATGGCGTTGCTGGAACGCACCGTCAACGGTCAACCCGGTCTGGCCGCCGAGCAGGACGGCGTCGTCGTGACGGTATTCGCGTTCGACGTCGTCGACGATCGGATCCGGCACATCTGGGTCATCCGCAACCCTGAGAAGCTGCGGCCCTGGACCGTGAGCTGACGTCAGAGAACCGGTAACGCCCGCCCGGCGACTGCCGCCACGCGCCCTCTCCGTCAAGCGCTCGGACTGGCGGCCGGGAGTGGCGGGAGCCGCCCTGCCCGCTTGCCCCGCTGCGCCTGCCGCCTGGTGTCGGCGGCCACCTTCGGTTCCAGTACCGGTCGATCACCCGCTGGTACAGGCTGCGCAGCTACCCGTTCACGATCTCCCGCGCCCGGTCCACCGGCTTGTGACCTGGCCACTGTCCCGGTCAGGCGGACGCGCCGCGGCGCGGCGACACAGCGTCTCACCCGCACGAGTGGCTCGCAGCGCGGGTCCTTCTGCGACCTCCCGGTTTCGTGTCAGTGCGTCACCTGTACGAACACCGCCCCGCGGCAGTGGAGTCGTCGCGATCTCTCACCCCCATGACAGCGCACTCCGCTCGGGAAGTGGACACTGACCTGCACCCACGCACAAGCCCTCACGCCAGGGCTGCTCGCCGCCGCCCGCTGCTCAGGTCTGACACCGAGGTGCGGGGTCTGGATTGGTGGCGCTGAGCGCGACGGTTCCATGACCGGCCGCGTGGTTCGGTGTCAGAGGGTTCGGGCCGTAGCCGCGTCGCGGAGGAGTGCGGCGAAGGCCAGGGCGGCGGGGGTGGGCGAGTGGTCGGCCATGCGAACCAGGAGGATGCGGCGGATGGGGGCCGGCGCCTGGAGGGGCAGGACGCTGACGCCAGGTCGAATGCCCTCCAGGGCCAGGGTGGGGGCGAGGGCGACGCCGATGCCGGCGGCGACCATGGCCTGGGCTTCCTGGTAGTCGTGGGCCTCATAGACGATGTGGGGCTCGAAGCCGACGGCGCGGCAGCCGCGGACCAGGGCTTCGGCCACCGGATGTTGTTCGGCGCGGGTGATCCAGGGGTCGTGGGCGAAGTCGGCGAGTGAGGCGCTGCCGCGGTCGGCGAGTGGATGCTGGTCGCTGACGAGAAGGGCCGGCGGATCGTCGAGAAGCGGGGTGACGACGATGTCCTCCCGGTCGATTCGGCTCCAGTCGTAGTCCCACATCAGCGACAGCTCGATCTCCCGGTTCTCCAGCATGGTCCACAGCCCGGCGATCCGGGCGCTGCGGACGGTCAGCCGTACGTCGGGGTGGGCGTCACGGAAGGTGATCACGGCCTGCGGGAGGAGCGAGGCGCCGACCGTGGGGAAGGTGCCGACGCGCAGGATGCCCGCACGCAGGCCGGCGAAGTCGGCGAGTTCGTTCTCCGCGGCCTGTAGTTCGCGTTCGATCCGGTGCCCTCGTTCGGCCAGTGCCCGGCCGGCCTCGGTGAGGGTGACGCCCCGGGCGTGCCGTTCGAGCAAGGGCTGGCCTGCCTCCGTTTCCAGGCGGCTGATCTGCTGCGATACCGCTGACGGCGTGTAGTTGAGGGCACGGGCTGTCGCGGTCACCGAACCGCGCCGGGCGACCTCCGTGAACAGCAGGATTCGCCGGACGTCGAGCATGCCGCCACCTCCAGCGTTTACTTCAGCTTAATAGCCATGCAGATTTCCGAGATTGTACTTCATGCTGGCGTAACCCACCGTGGAGGACACCACGCACGGCGAGACCGACGGTGGGTCCCCTTCCATGGCTGTGAGGAGTCAGTTGTGCTGCGTCTGCAGGGCGAGATGATCCGCGGAGGAACCAGCAAATGCTGGATCTTCGACCACCACGACGTGGCCGCCACGGGCGTGGACGTCGATGCCCTCCTGCTTGCCGCCTTCAACGCCGCCGACCCGCGCCAGATCGACGGCGTCGGCGGCGCCTCCTCCACCACGTCCAAAGCCGCCGTCGTACAGGCTTCGACCCAGCCGGGTGTGGAGGTCGAGTACGCCTTCGCACAGGTCGGGATCGGCGACGAGCGCGTGGAGTGGGCCAGCAACTGCGGCAACTGCGCCACTGCCGTGGCCCTTTACGCCGTCCACCACCAGCTCGTGCCGATCACGTCGGGCACCACCACCGTCCGCATGCTCAACGTCAACACCGGGGCCCGCCTCACCGGCACCATCCCCACCCCCGCGGGCCTGGCCCCGGAGGAGGGCACGGCCGTGGTCCCGGGTACCTCGGCACCGGGCGTGCCGGTCCTGCTCGGGTTCGAGGACCCGGCGGGCTCGACGACCGGCCGCGCACTGCCGACCGGCCGGACACTGGACGAGCTGACCGGCCCGGACGGACCCGTCGAGGTGTCCCTGATGGACGCCGGCGCGCCCGCCGCGCTGTTCGAGGCCAAGGCGTTCGGCCTCGAGGGCACGGAATCCCTCACCGCGTTCGCCGCCGCAGTACCCGCGCTGACGCTGCTGCGCCGACAGGCAGCGCTGGCCATGGGCCTGGCCCGCGAGGACGATCCGGTCAGTCACACGGTGCCGAAGATGGGCATCGTCGCCCGACCTGCGCTCTATCGCACCGCACAGGGCATCCTCGTCAACCAAGACGAGTACGACCTGGCCGTGCGCATGGTCTCCATGCACGCCCCGCACCCGGCGATCGGCCTGACCTCCGCCGTGGCCCTGGCCACGGCCGCCGCCACCCCTGGCACCCTCGCCCACCGCGTCGCCCGGCAGACCACCGACGGCACGCTGCGCCTGGGCACCCCCGCCGGCGTGGTCACCACCCGAACCGTTCCCGCACCGGACGGCGCGTCCCCCACGGTGCTGCTGCACCGCGCCGCCCGGCGTATCGCCCGAGCCGAACTCCTTGTACCCGTCCTGGAAGGACGCCCCGCATGAGCCGCAACGACGCCGCCCCGGGTACCGTCACCGCACCACCGGGCCGCATCCGCCGGATGCTGTCCCATCTCTACGTCCAGTGCCTGATCGCCGTCCTTCTCGGCGCCGCCGTGGGCGGGCTGTGGCCGTCCTTCAGCGTCGACCTGAAGCCGCTCGGCGACGGCTTCATCGCGCTGGTGAAGATGTTCATCGCGCCGATCATCTTCTGCACGGTCGTCCACGGCATCGCCTCCATGGGCAACGCCCGCGCGGTCGGCCGGGTGAGCCTGAAGGCTCTGGTCTACTTCGAGGTGCTGACCACCGTGGCCATGGTGGTCGGTCTGGTCGTCGTCAACGTCGTCCGGCCGGGCAGCGGTCTGCACGTCGATGTTTCGGCCCTGACCGACAAGGGCCTGCCGCCGGAGGCGACCACGGCCCACGAGGGTTTCACCGATTTCCTCCTGGCCGTCATCCCGGCCACCCTGGTCAGCGCCCTGACCGGCAACGAGATCCTGCCGGTGCTGCTGGTGTCGGTGCTCATCGGCTTCGGCCTGCATGCCAGCGGGGAGGCCGGCCTGGGCATCGCCCGGGGCATCGAGAAGTTCTCCACGGTCCTGTTCACGCTCATCCGCTGGATCATGCGGCTCGCCCCCGTCGGCGCGTTCGGCTCGATGGCCTTTACCATCGGCCACTACGGCCTGGGCACCCTGCGTCACCTGGCCCTGCTGGTCGGCTCGTTCTGGCTGACCTCCCTCTTCTTCGTCCTGGTCGTCCTCGGTACCGTGATGCGTCTGAACGGACTACGGCTGCTGCCCTTCCTGCGTTACATCAAGGAAGAGCTGCTGATCGTCCTGGGCACCTCCTCCACCGAGCCCGTCCTGCCGCGCATGATGGCCAAGCTGCAGCACGTGGGCGCCTCGAAACCGGTCGTCGGCATCACGCTGCCCGCCGGATACTCCTTCAACCTCGACGGCACCGCCATCTACCTCACCATGGGCTCGGTCTTCCTCGCCCAGGCCCTCGGCATCGACCTCAGCCTCCCCCAGCAACTGGTCATGCTCGCCGTCATGCTGCTCACCTCCAAGGGCGCCGCAGGCGTCACCGGCTCCGGCTTCATCGCCCTGGCCGCGACTCTCAGCGCCGTCCCGCACGTCCCGGTCGCCGCCCTCGCGCTGATCTTCGGCGTCGACCGGTTCATGTCCGAAGCCCGTGCCCTGACCAGCCTGGTCGGCAACGGCGTCGCCACCCTGGCCGTCGCCCGCTGGGAGGGCGAGCTCGACGAGGACCGCGCCAAGGCTGTCCTGCGCGGAGAGATCCCCTACGCCCCCACCCCCGCTCCCTCCGCGGTGACAACCGAGCTCGACCCTGAGCAGACGCCCGCACCCGCGGCGATGCCCGGACCGACCCGCGACCCGGTCCCGGCCGCGAACTGATCGGGCGTGCGCGGGCCAACCCGGAGCAGATGCTCCGGGTTGGCCCGCCCGCGACGGGACGTCGTGCCTCGTGCTCAACTGCCTTGACCTCCCTACAGCTGGTCCCCCTTGCTGGGTGTTCTCGGAGGATGCGTCCCGCCACCGTCCTTGATGTCCACTTCGCAGGTGCGCCGGTCGTAGGACCGGTCATTGGGGATCAACAGCACCGCGCCGACCTTCTCAGGGTGCTCGACGTCGAGCCAGTAGTCGCCCGTGAGGGGGGCGTCGGCCGGCCCGAACGCCTGGGACGAGGTGACCGTCTGACACCCCAACGCCACGCGCTCCTTGTCGACCGCGCAGGCGTCCACTGCTGGGTCGGAATATTCATCGGCGCCGTCGAAGCGGAAGCGGAAGTGGACCTGGTCACCTTCGGAGGGCGCCTGCGGGTGGGGCTCAAGAGTCCAGTCAACGACCTCTGCGGTGACGCCGAGTGGCTGCCCGTCCGTGTCCACGATCTGCACCTTGACACCAGCCTTACCGCGCTCCGCCGTCGTATCGGTGCAGCCCCAGGAAGAGCAGCCGGACAGGGCGAGAATCACCAGAGCCAGCGGGGCAACGGCGAGTACTCGTGCGGGGAACACCGAGATGACCTCCGGTCGGGGTGGGCGGGGCAGTGTATCCGGGGGCCTGGCGGCTGCGCGTAATGGGGGCGATTGCCTGCAGCGGCGAGGCCGAAGCGCAGGGCAGACCAGTGAAGCGGGCGGGCGCTTGCAGCGACTGCATTTGCGGTGGCATCGAACCGTCGTAGCTGTCGGCCACGGGCGCTGCGTCCCGGGCCGATCGGCTGGACAGGCCCGGCCTGGAGGCCTGAGGGGCCAGGAGGGCGAGCGCTATGAGGCCTGGCAGGGAGCGTGCGGGGTGCCGTGGTCTTCAGCGTACTTGCGCGAGTCCGCCTGGTCTGGTCTGGTCTGGTCTTCAAGGAGGAAGCCCCTGTTCGCGAACAGGCGGACGGAGTACTCGTCCGACGTGTCCGAACCGTAGTCCGCCAGCACCGGCGAGAGATCGAGCACCTCGTCGACCAGGTCGGCGACGAACCGGGCGAGGGGTCCCCGGGCTGCCGGTCGTCCGACGACGGAGGCAGCGGCAGGCAGGACCTTGTGCGGGTCGAAGGGCCGAAACCTCTTGCCCAGCGCCGCCGGACGGCCCCGCGACCGCATCTCCTCGACCGACCCGGCCTCGAACCGTCGATCCCCGCCGCACACACCTTGATCGTCTCGCATGAAAGAACGCGAAACGCCGGCGAGTCGCCGCCGCGCCTTCGTGCGTGGCAGCGGTCAGCCTTGTCGGCGCAAGTCCAGCATGTAGAAGACCTTGTCGTAGCGGCGTTCGCCGACGGCGACGAAGTCGGGCAGACGGCCGTACTCGGTGAAGCCCAGCGACCGGTAGAGGCGCAGGGCACTGGTGTTGTCGCCACGGGCGTCCAGGGTGAGGACCTCGATACCCGTCTGTCTGGCGTCAGCGATCAAGGCAGCGGTCAGCGCCCGACCGACACCACGACCATGGGCAGCAGCGTCTACCGCGATCTTCTCGAGATCGGCGTGTGGCCGATGGGTCGGTCGGGCGTAGCGGAGCCAGTACCCCAACCCGACCAGCTGACGGCCGAGATAAGCGGCACGCAGGGCCCCATCCCCGGCCTGCACCGCGGAGACGACGTGCCCGAGAAGCTCCGTCACCTCATCCCGCGAGGGTGGTTCGACCCAGCCCAGCGCGGCACCCACACTGACCAGGCTCGCCAGGATCCGGTGGGCCGACTCCGCAAACCGGACCTCCAGCCGCGGATCGGAAATCAGCTCCGTGGCGTCAAGAATGGCGGGCTCAGTGTTCACACCGCTGGTCATGGTCGGCAGCATAGCCAGCGCAGGGCCCAGCCAGACCCCGCGCCCCAGCCTCAAGTGGTCCCGAGCCGGTTACCGCGCCACGCTCCCGGCCGTAACGCCGCCACGGCCGATTCGCCGCCATCACCGGGACGCTTGCCGCCTACCGCCCGCTCGATCAGCTCCTGTGCCCCGAAGGCTTCGTCGGCCGACAGGAACCACTCGGGATCCGCGACCGGGGACGGCCGCTTCGCGCGCAGCCGCGTCCGGCAGTTGTTGCGGACGACCGAACGCAGCCATCCGCCGACTGCGGCGGGGTCGCGTACGTCCTGGAGCGAGAGGATCGCGGTCACCATCACGTCCTGCACCCTCGCCCACGAGATCCGACGCCGTCGGTGGACCGCAAGCGACGGTCCGGACCACAGCCTGAAAGAACACCCCTACGACGCCCTCACCCACACCCACCGCTGCGAGGGCGGCAGCCGTCAACTGATCCACCGGAGCCACACCAGCCCACGCGCGGTTCCCCCCGGCCGGCCGGACGGCACACCCTCTGTGCTCGTTCGCTCCTCGCTATCGCGAAAAAGAAAAGAGGCGGGAGCTATGGACCTGGTGCCGCCCCTCCCCTTACTGTCTAGACATGCCTGGACAGGTACACAAGCATCATCGCATCGCCCGCGTCCTCGCCGCCGAGATCCGCGCCGGAGTTCACAGCGACGGCAGCAGACTCCCCGGCGAGCACGCCCTCACCCAGCGCTTCGGCGTCAGTCGCACCACCCTGCGGCAGGCACTCCAGGTGCTCGGCGAGGAGGGGCTCATCGCCACACACGCCGGGATCGGCTCGTTCGTCACCTTCGACGGCGGGGCCCCGCTGGACCACCGCCTCGGCTGGACCCGAGCGCTCGCCGAGCAGGGTACCGAGCTGACCACGGAGACCATCAGGTTCGAGCAGGTCACGGACGACGCCCTGGCCGCGGAGCTGGGGCTGGCGTCGAGCGCGTTCGTCGCCCTCGACCGGGTCAGGAGGCTGCCGGACGGGCAGGGCGTCTCCCTGGAACACAGCAGGGTGCCGGCCACCGCGGAACTGGCCGGACTGCCCGAGCGCGGCCTCGAGGGGGGTTCCCTCAGCCGGACCCTGGTCGCCGCCGGCCGTGTCACCGAGTCCGGCGAGGGGCTGGTGACGGTGCGCGGGCTGGACCCGACCGAGGCCGCCCTGCTGCACCGTACGCAGGGTGAGTCCTTCCTGCGCCTGAGCCAGGTGTACCGGGCCGCCGACGGCTCGGTCGTCGAGCACGTCACCAGCCTGCTCGACCCCGCCCGGTTCGAACTGCACATCCGATCGGGCCGAGGAGGCCGACTGTGACCGACCCGCTCGACCGTGCCCTCGGCGCCTACTACGGGCTCGCCCTCGGCGACGCCCTCGGCATGCCCACCCAGTCGATGTCCCGCCAGGACGTCGTCCGGTGCTACGGCACACTGACCGGCTTCGTCCCCGCTCATCCCGACAACCCCATCAGCAGGGGGATGCCGGCCGGTTCCGTCACGGACGACACCGACCAGGCCGTGATCGTGGGCCGACTCGTCGCCGAAGGCCGGGGCCGGATCGACCCGCTGCGACTCGCACACGAACTGCTCGACTGGGAGAAGAAGATGAAGGCCAACGGCTCCTTCGACCTCCTGGGCCCGTCCACCAAGGCCGCCCTGGACGCGGTGGCCCGTGGCGTCCCGGCGCACGAGGCGGGGCGCACCGGCACGACTAACGGCGCCGCCATGCGCGTCACCCCGGTCGGCATTGCCTGCGCCGTCGAGCCGCTGGACGCCTTCCTCGACCGCGTCGTGGAGTCCTGCCAGGTCACGCACGACACCGGCATCGGCATCGCGGGCGCCGCCGCGGTCGCCGCCGCCGTCAGTACCGGCGTCGGCGGCGGCAGCCTGGACGAGGCCGTCGACGCCGCGGTGAGCGCGGCCCGCGCCGGCGCCCGGCGCGGGCACTGGGTCGCGGGGGCCGACATAGCCACCCGCGTGGCCTGGGCGTGGGACCTGGTCCGGGGTCTCCCGCGGGCCGAGGCCCTCGACCGGATCGTCACCCTGGTCGGCACCAGCGTCGCCAGCCAGGAGTCCGTACCCGCCGCCTTCGCGGTCCTCTCCGTGGCCGAGGGCGATCCCTGGCGGGCCGCCCTGCTCGCCGCCAACCTCGGAGGCGACAGCGACACCATCGGCGCGATCGCCGGTGCCGTCGCCGGTTCGGTCACCGGTCTCGCCGCACTGCCCGCCGAGGCCGTGGGGACCCTCCGCAGGGTCAACTCCCTGAACCTGGAAGCCCTGACGGGTGAGCTGCTCGCCCTGCGCTGACCGCCCGCCCCGCAGCCGTCCCGCCCCTTCCCTCCGCCCGCTCCCCCGCACACCGCAAGGAGGTTCCGTCATGACCGCTTCGAAGACGAACGATCGCGTCGGCGCCGTCGAGACCCGAGGAATCGAGCCGGTTCCCGAAAGCGAACGGCACGGCCGGGCCGGCCAGATGTTCTGGACCTGGTTCGCCGCCAACATCAGCATCCTGGGACTGCCCCTGGGCGCCACGCTCGTCGCCTTCCGCGGCCTGAACATCTGGCAGTCGGTGCTCGTCGCCGTCGTCGGGGCCTTCGGTTCCTTCGCGCTCGTAGGGGCCCTGAGCCTGGCGGGCAAGAAGGGCGGCGCGCCCGCCCTGACCCTGTCCCGCTCGGTCTTCGGCCAGCGCGGTAACGGGGGGCCGACCCTGATCAGCTGGCTCAGCCGGGTCGGCTGGGAGACGATCTCCACGACGACGGCGGCGTACGCGCTGCTGGCACTGCTGGACACCGCGTTCGGTGTCGGCCGAAACACCGTGCTCACCATCGTCTGTCTGCTGGTCTTCATCGGCTGCACGCTGCTGATCAGCGGCCTCGGCCACGCCACCATCATGTGGATCAACAAGTGGGCCACGGTCGTCTTCGGCCTGCTGAACCTGGTCGTGATGGGCTTCCTCGCCGCCACCGTCGACTGGACCAAGGTCCTGGACACCCCGGCGGGCCCGGCCAGCGCAGTGGTCGCGGGCATCGGGTTCATCGCCTCGGGCACCGGCATCGGCTGGGCCAACGCCGGCGCGGACTACGCCCGCTACCTGCCCCGCGCGATCCCGGGCCGCAGACTGATCACCGCCTCGGCGTTCGGCGCTGGTATCCCGCTCGTCCTGCTGATCTCGCTCGGTTCGCTGCTCTCGGCGGGCGACGAGTCGCTGGCCACCGCCGCCGACCCGGTCGCGGCGATCAACGCGATGCTGCCCGCCTGGATGGCGATCCCCTACCTCGTGGCGGCCTTCGGCGGACTGCTGATGTCGAACCATCTGTCCACCTACTCGGCCGGCCTGACGATGATCACCCTCGGTCTGCGGGTGCCGCGGGCCGCCGCCGTCGCCCTCGACGTGGTGCTGATGTTCGCCGGCGGCGTCTACTTCATGCTGATCGCCGACGACTTCTACGGGCCGTTCTCCACCTTCCTGACCCTGCTGGCCGTGCCCGTCTCGGCCTGGATCGGAGTCATCGCGGTGGACTCGCTGTCGGGCCGCTCCTACGACTCCGAGGCGCTGATGGACACCACCCGCACCAGCGGCTACTGGTACTCGGGCGGCTTCCGGCTCCCCGCCGTCGCCGGCTGGGCCGCCGCCATCGTCGCCGGCCTGCTCTTCACCAAGGCGTCGACCAGTGACACCGACGTGTGGTTCGCGGGCCCGCTCGCGGACACCTGGCTCGGCGTGAACGGGCTCGGCTGGGCCGTCTCGATGGCCGTCGGCGCCGCGGTGTACGCACTGTTCGGCCGCCGCTCCGGCGCCGCGGGCCGCGACGGCGCGACCGCCTCCCCCGCGCTTCAGGAGGTCCGGCGATGAACCGCCGACTCGTGCTCGCCGGCAATGTCATCGCCGACCTGGTCATCGAGGTGCCCGCGCTGCCCGAACGCGGTGGCGACGTCATCGGCACCCGCACCGAGACCACGGCAGGCGGTGGCTTCAACACCCTCGTCGCGGCCCGCCGCCTGGGCACGGAGGCCGTCTTCGCCGGGCTGCACGGCAGGGGCCCGCACGGCGACCTGGTCCGGGAGGCGCTCGCCGCCGAGCACATCGTGCCGCTGCTGCCCGCCCGCACGGACGGGGACACCGGCTTCACCGTGGCCCTGATCGACGGCGGCGGCGAGCGGACCTTCGTGACCAGCTTCGGTGTCGAGGCCACCCTCACCCGGTCGGACGTCGACGCCGTGGCCGCGCGGCTGCGCCCCGGCGACCTGCTCCAGCTCTCCGGCTACGGGCTGGTGCTGCCGGGGAACGGCCCACTGCTGTCCGCGTTCACAGCCGGGCTGCCGGCGGACGTCACCGTCTGCCTGGACCCGGCGCCGCTGGTGGCCGACATCCCCGAGGCCGTACTGGCCCCAGTCCTGGCCCGCACCAACTGGCTCAGCGCCAACGCCCGCGAAGCACGGCTGCTGTCCGGGCACGAGGACCCGCGGGCCGCCGCCACGGCGCTGCGGGACCGGCTCGCGCCGGGTGCGGGGGTAGTCGTCCGGGCCGACAAGGACGGCTGCTGGCTGGCGGCACCCGGCGAAGCCCCGGTGCACGTGCCGGGCTTCCCCGTGCAGGCGGTGGACAGCAACGGCGCCGGAGACGCGCACGTCGGCTCGTTCCTCGCCCTGCTCGGGCAGGGCCACGACCCGCTGACCGCCGCGCGCGGCGCCAACGCCGCCGCTGCCTACGCGGTGACCCGGAACGGCCCCGCCACCGCGCCGACCCGCAGGGAACTGGCACGCTTCCTCGGTGACGACCCTGTCGCGCACCAGCTCTTGGGGCAGCGCCCGTTGTAGCGGAGCCGCTGTCCGATGACGGACGGGGACACCCCCGCCCGTCATCGGAGAGCGGCAGCGGTTCCCGCCGCTTCGTGGCCCCCGTGGGGAGCCGCAGCGACCCGGACCCGTTCCGTACCCGAAGGCCTCACACGGGTCACGTGCCCAGGGGGTCGGAACGGGAAGGCGCCTACCGTCTCGACCCTCTCGTCGCGCATCCGGCTCATGGCTCTCCGGCTCTCCGGCTTCTCCAGTTCCCCGACGACCCGGCGGCAGTGGGGCGCGATGGTTGTCGGCGCGCGGGTACAGCCACCGAGTTCCCGGGGACCGGATGCCTCGAAGCCGGCCCGATGAAGCACCCTGGCAGAGGGCAGTGGCCGACCGGGCACTGTGGCGCCGGTCGCTGGTGCGGACGGTCGCCCGCCCGGGCGCCGAGAACGTCCGGAAGGGCCGGCGCCTGGCGCCGGGGGACCCCGGCGGTGCGATGCGGAAGCGGGCAACAGCGATGTGCACGAACTGTCGCACGGTCCGGCACAGGGACCGGCCCGGTCGCCGGCGCCGTCAGGAGCAGGCGCACAAGCGCTACGTCGGTCCGGCCATGTCCAGCGACCCCCAGCCGGTGGACGAGGCCGAGCTGCCCGAGGGGAAACGGAACATGACGGTGGCGGCCCTGCCGGAGTTCGCGGTCAACGACATGCGGCGCGAGGACGTGCAGTCGGCGGAGACCCGTCTGGAGATCGTGCGCGCGGCCACGGCCAACGAGCCCGCCCGGAAGTGCCGGACGGGCTTGTTCCTGTGCGCCTGCTCAGCCCCGGGCACGGCCCTTTCAAGGTTCGTGTCTCGACGCTCGAACGTCATGGCCGACTGGGTCAGCGGTTCTTCAGCAGTGGTCCCACCACCAGGAGATACTCGGGTAGGGCAGGGGGCTGGTGTCGGTGGTCGACAGCGAGGGTGCCCAGCATTCGGGTGTCCTGATGACGTCTTCCAGGGCCATGCGCTGTGCGGGTGGCGGGTTGTAGCGCCGCGCGCACCGGGTGACTTCGGTGTTGGCGATGATCAACTGGCCGAGTCGGTCGATGAGGTACTGCAGGGGCGTCTCAGCTGTGGGCAGCAGGCGCTCGCGCAGACGGAGGAAGAGAAGCATCAGGCGGTCGCGCGTCTCGATCGCCGCGGTGACGGCCTGGTCGAAGGAGAGTCCGCGGGTCGCTTCCAGGATTCCCACGAAGTTCGGAGACGTCTGGCCTTCGGCCTTTTCCTTGTGGTAGGAGACGACATCGTTCTCCACTCCGACAAGCAGAACCGCGCACCCGATCAGCGCCCGGACTGCCGGTGCGTTCCAGACCTCGTCCGGGATGGGAGCGGGGCCGCACATTTCGATCATCGAGGCGTACGTGTAGCCGCCGACGTCGTGAATACGCAGGGCGAGGTATTAGCTGCAGCGCGAGGTATGCGGGTGCGCAGGTGGTGGAGAACCCTGCCGCGGTGGCGGCCTGGACGGATCCGTAGGTGGGCAGCAAGCGTGTGAGCGGGCTGTCGGCACCGGAGCTGACCATGGGGTTCTGCAGGGCGACGTCGATGACGCTGGTCATCACCAGGGCGAACATGCCCTCGACCTCGCGGCGCAGCAGGGAGCCGAAGACCACGCCCATGGCGCCGTAGGTCAGTGCCGCGCAGAACAGGGCGGCGGCCAGCAGGCAGGGCTGTTCCGGTGTCCAGGCGATGCACATGGCCGCGGTGGCGTAGGCGGCCAGGAGCGCGGAAGCCAGGATCATGGAGGCGGCCTTCGCCAGGACGAGATGGGTGCGGGGGTAGCCGGCCATGGCCAGGCGCCGGTCGAAGCGCCCGCCGGTGAAGGTCGCGGCGAACATCATGAACCCGGTGACCAGGGTGACGGCGTTGAGGGCACCGGTGATCTGTGTCAGCTCATTGCCGGCAGGCGCCAGCCTCTCTCCGGTGGATGCCAGGCGGAACGGGGCCGCTCTGCGGGGGATGGTGAGGTAGACCAGGCCGATCCAGGTGGGAATGAAGAAGACGACCAGCAGCACGGCGAACCGGTTGCGTGCGTGCTCGATCAGGTCGTACCGGGTCGCCGTGGTGAACAGGCTCAGGTGTGTCCTCATGCCGGTGCCGCCGTCTCCAGTCGCAGGGCGCCCGCCTCCAGGCGCCACAGCTCATCCAGGCGTTCGGTGTCGTAGGCCAGATGGGAGACCACCAGGACAGAGCGGCCGGCGTCGCGCAGCTGGGCGGCCAGTTCCCAGAAGCGCTGGTAGGTGTCCCAGTCGAAACCCTGGTACGGCTCGTCCAGCAGCAGAACCTGCGGATCGTGCATGAGCGCGAGCGTGAGGTTCAGCTTCTGCCGGGTCCCGCCGCTGAGCACCCCGGCCC
This sequence comes from Streptomyces sp. NPDC093260, assembly GCF_040683715.1. Lineage (NCBI taxonomy): Bacteria > Bacillati > Actinomycetota > Actinomycetes > Kitasatosporales > Streptomycetaceae > Streptomyces > Streptomyces sp. NPDC093260. Next base: position 89,839 of record NZ_JBFBEK010000021.1, on the reverse strand, counting down.
GCACGTCGGCGTACTGGGAGAACCGCAGAGCCTCCATCACCCTCTCGGCATGACGCAGATCGTCCAGCGCGAAGGCCGTCTGGAAGAATTCCAGGTGCTGCCGGACGGTCAGGGCGTCGTTGAGGACCACATCCTGCGGGCAGTAGCCGAAGCGCCCCCGGTGACGCACCGCGCCCCGATCCGCACGCAGTTCACCGGCGAGGATCTTCAACAGGGTCGTCTTGCCCGCGCCGTTCTCGCCGACGATCCCGGCCAGCACACCGGCCCCGAGGTCCAAGTCGACACCTCGCAGGACCACCCGCCGACGGTAGGCGTGATGCACCCCCCTCACCTCCACCGCGCCGCCCCCAGCCCATCCGGTAAGTACTGTCGCCATGTCATCCGGAAATTCGATGACACGGTCACGGCCGGGCCCACAGCCTCATCGTCAAACCGCTCGAAACGGTGAAGCTGACGCACCACGCAGCTCGATCCTTCGCGTGAGTGCACCGGCGTGGAGGGCAGCTGTGCCACGAGTGCCTGAAACGGATGGACGGCTGTGGACCGCAGTTCTGCCCCCGCGACCGGACACGGGGTGGGATCACCGCCGGGTACGTCCGCTGACTCGGAGCGCCTGAGCGCGTGGGTGAACGTGTTCGCGATCCGTGGCCGGACCGCGATCCACGCGCGAGTTCCCGCCCGAGTGCCGTCAGGATTCCGCGCCCCCTGGGCGCTTCCCTCTGCCCCGGCTCCCGGCCTGCAGTGCCCCCGCGTGCGAGGGATCACCGTACAACCCGGCGTGCCCGCAACCACGTGGCGACCGAAACCAACCTGGTGACACGGGAGTTACGGGCGTAACCTCGTACGGCTCCGCCGCGATGGAGCGCTACGGAGGGTCCATGCACGTGGAAGTCGCCCTGGAGGTCGGCGGTACCGCCGAAGACGCCTACGAGCTGCGGCAGTGGCTACGCGGCGACCCCGAGCTGCGGCCGGCCGTCGTGCCGCTCGTACCCGCGTCGCCGGCGCCCGGATCGATGGGCGCGTTCGGCTCGGTCATCGAGCTGCTGCTCCAGCCCGGCGGCCTGACCGTGACGCTGGCGGCCGGCGTGGTGGCCTGGCTGCAGACCCGGCGCGGCAGCCAGACCGTGACGATCACCAAGCCGGACGGCACTCAGGTCGTCGTCGCCTCCCAGGGCGTGCGCGGCCTCACGCCGGAGAGCAGCGGAGAGCTGGCGCTGAGGGTGGCTCGGGCTCTGGAAGAGCCGGCCCGGCAGGCCGCCTCGGACCCCGAGACCCCCTGAGCCGTGACGGAGAGACGGGGGGATCTCGCCGGACCCGCCTGCCGTGCCGTCGTCGTCGGCACCGGACGGCAGGGCGCGGGTGAGCGCGGCGGTCCGGGCGACGGCGTGCGGCTCGCCGACCTGCCGAGCGCCACGCACACCGCGCGGGGGCTGGCCCGGGTGCTGCGCGAGCGGTGCGGTATGGCGACGGACCGGGTCACCGAGCTCATCGACCCGGCCGGCCCGACGGAGGTGCTCGCCGCGCTCCGCGACGCCGCCGAGGCGGCGGCGGGCGGCGTGGTGCTGTTCTGCTTCACCGGGCACGGCCTGCTCGGCCCGGGCGGGCAGCTCTATCTGGCCACCGCGGCCACGGTGCGGCCCGACGACACGGTCACCGCCGTGCCGTACGCCGAGGTGCGCAATCTGCTCGGCGACGCGCCCGCCCGCGCGGTCGTCGTCCTCGACTGCTGCTTCTCCGGCCGGGCCACGGCCGCCCCGAGCGGCGCCCACCGAGACCCGTACGCGACCGCCCGCCCGCCCGGCAGCTTTCTGCTCGCCTCGGCGACCGGCTACGCCGCCTCCTTCGCGCCCGTGGACCAGCCGTACACCCTCTTCGGCGGCGAACTGGTGCGGCTGCTGACGGACGGCGACCCGAGCGGGCCGCGCTGGCTCACCCTGCTCGACGTCTACCGGATCCTCGACCGGCGCTTCCAGGGCGGGCCCGCCCGCCCGTACGCCGACGGCGTGGGCCGCGCCGCGGATCTCGTCATGACGCGGAACGCGGGTTCTCCGGCGCCCCACGACGAAGCCGACCCGCCCGCCGGCGGCGGCCCCTGCCCGTACCCCGGCATGCGCCCTTTCCTGCCCGAGCAGCGCCATCTCTTCTTCGGGCGCGAGGAACTGGCCCGCGAGTTGCTCGACCGGGTGACGCACGGCGACGGGCCGGTGGTGCTCGTCGGCGCCTCCGGGGCCGGGAAGTCCTCGCTGCTGCGGGCCGGGCTCGTCGCCGGACTCGAGGAGCGGGGCACGGGACGGGTGCTGCTGGTCGAAGGGCCGGGCGCGCGGCCCTTCCGCACCCTGGTCGAGCGCTGGGCGCAGGCGGTGGAGCGACCCTTCGAGGAGGTCGAACGGCATCTGGGCGCCGGGCGGTTCGGGACCGGCGGGCCCGCGGTCCTGGTGATCGACCAGCTGGAGGAGCTCTTCACCGACTGCGCGGACCCGGAGGAGCGGGAGCTGTTCGTCCGGGCTGTCACCGGAGGCGGAGCGGGGACCGGGCCGCGGATCGTCCTGGGCCTGCGCGCCGACTTCTACGGGCCCTGCATGCGCGACGCGCGGCTCGCCCGCATGCTCCGGGCCGGACAGTTCACCGTCCCCGCCATGTCCGGCGAGGAGCTGCTCGCCGCGATCGAACTGCCCGCCGCGCAGGCTGGCCTGCGCTTGGAGGACGGACTCGCCGGCCATCTGCTGCACGAGCTGCGCCGAGAGGCGCCCGGCGGCGAAGCCGACTCCGTCGCGCTGCCGTTCCTCGCCCACGCCCTCCAGCAGACCTGGGCCCGACGCCGCGGCACCCAGCTGACCTTCGCCGGGTACGAGGCGGCCGGCGGGATCCGCGGCTCGGTCGCCCGGGTCGCCGACGAACTGCACGACGCGCTGGATTCGGCGGGCCGCGAGCGGCTGCGCGAACTCCTGCTGCGCATGGTGACGTTGGTCGACATCGAGGGTCGGGCCGCCCGCCGCCGCCTACCGGTCCCGGAGGCGGACGGCGAGGCCGAGCGGGAAGACCGCGAGCTGCTCGACCGGCTCGCCGACGCCCGCCTGGTAGTCCTCGACCGGGGCGAGGCCCAGCTGTGCCACGACTCGCTCCTGCACGGCTGGCCCCGGCTGCGCGACTGGATCCGCGACGACCGGGTACGGCTGCTCGTCCTGCGCCGGGTGGGTGACGCGGCCGACAGCTGGGCGGAGGCGGACCGCGACAAGAGCGCCCTGTACCGCGGCGATCAGCTAGCGGCGGCGCGGCAGGAACTCGGGGGCGAGGGCCCCGGGCTCCGGCCCGTGGAGCGGGACTTCCTCGCCGCCAGTGACCGGGCCGAGCGCCGCACCCGCAGGATCCGCACCGGCGTCGGAGCGGTCGTGGCCGCGCTCGCCGTCCTCGCCTCCTTCCTCGCGGTGCGGGCCGACCGCGCCCAGCGCGACGCCGAGGCCCGCGAGAGCGTCGCCGTCGCCGAGCAGTTGGCCGCGCAGGCCGACACCATGCGTGAGCGCGACCCGCAGACCGCGCTGCGCCTGAGCCTCGCCGCGTACCGGACCGCCGACACCGGCGCCACCCGCTCCAGCCTCTACGCCGCCTACCTCTCCCGGCCACAGGTCGATCTGCGCGGTGACGTCCGGCAGCCGGTGGTCGATCTGGCGTACGGGCCCGGCGGCCGCGTCCTCGCCACCAGCCAGCGCACCGGGGTCGTCCGCCTCTGGGACCTGGGCCGGCCGAACGCGCCGGTGCGTGGTGCCGACCTGGAACAACCGCACGGCACCGCGCCCCTCGCCTTCTCCCCGCGCTCCGCGCTGCTCGCCGTGCTGAGCACGGACGCGCTGATGCTGTGGGACGCGGCCGATCCCGTACACCCGAAGCGGCTGGGGGGCCTGAAACTCCCCGAAGACCAGTCGTACAGCCTCGCGTTCAGCCCTGACGGGCGGACGCTGGCGGCGGGCGGGGAGAACGGGCGGCTGCGGCTGTGGGACGTCTCGGTGCCGTCAGCTCCGCGCCCGCTGTACGACAGGAAAGTCGCCCGGGCCCACCTGATGGCGGTGGCGTTCAACCGTGACGGGCGTTTCCTCGCCACCGGCAACGGTGTGAGCGAGGACGCCTCCGGCGAGGAGCGCCCGGCCGAGGTGCGGCTGTGGGACGTCCGCGATCCGGCCCGCCCGGCTCTCCTCACCACCGCCACGGCCGACTCGGTGATGGCGGTGGCCTTCCACCCGAAGCGGGACACGCTCGTGGCGACCGGCGGCGAGAGCGCGATGGCCTGGTGGATGCTCCGGGACGGCGGACGGCGGCTCGCCCGGATCAGACCGACGGACTCGTTCGAGGACAAATGGGGTTACGGGAACAACCTGCCCTCGCTCGGCTTCAGCCCCGACGGCTCCGCCCTCGCCGCCGCGGAAGGCAGCCGGCCGGGCGGGGCCGCCATCCGCAGGGTCGCCGAACGCGACGGACCGGAGCTGCTGTCCTCGGTGAACCAGCGCGGCTCGGTGCCGAGCGGCGAGCCCGCGCAGGCGGTGGCCTGGAGCCCCGACGGGGCCTACCTCGCGGTGGGCGACGTCGGCGGCAACGTACGCCTCTGGCCCGAGCACACGCCCGGGCTCGCCCTCCGGGGAACCCTCGCCGACGGGGACCCGGGGGCCTACCCGTACACGCGGGATGGCCGGTTCGTCCTGACCAGCGAGGCGGTCGTCGGCTCCCTGCACAGCGTGCCGCACGTCTGGGACATGAGCGGTGCGGACACCGTGCGCGGGCGGTCGCCGAAGCTGCGGTTCACCGTGCCCAGGCCGTGGGAGGCGCAGTACTTCCTGCCCGGCCGCGACCGGCCGGTGCTGCTCGCGCACCGCTGGACCGAGGGCACCGACGAGCACGCCTTCCGGATCTGGGACCTCGGCGGCGACGGGCCGCCGGTGGCGGGCGCCGAGATCCCGGCGCGCTCGCCGGACGTGCGCACCGCCGTCTCCGAGGATGGCCGGCTGCTGGTGGTCGGCACCTCATCGGAGGCGACGGCCGCGATCTGGGACCTGAGCGACCCGCTCCGGCCGGTGCGGCGCGCGGTGATCCCGGTGACGTCCTCGGCCGAGCCCGAGAGCATGGTCTTCATGGGCCCGAGAGCGCTTGCGACCGTGGAGGCCGAGGGCCGCGGCCTCGACCTGCGCCTGTGGGACCTCAGCGACCCCGCGCACCCGTTCCGTGTACCCGAGCCGCTGAGGGGCGCGGCGACCGCCCGGGCGACCTACGTCCACTCCCTGCGGCTGCTGCTCACCGACGGCGACGCCCAGACCGCCCGGCTGTACGACCTGAGGGACGTCCGGCACCCGAAGTCCGTAGGGACGCTGCCGGCCGCCTCGGGCGGCTACACCCCGGTCGGTGGTGGTCTGCTCGCGACCACCCTCCAGGACGGCACCGTACGGTTCTACGACATCCGCGACCCGCGCCACCCGGTGCTCCGGCACGCCCAGCGCCTCGACCGGGAGGTCACCGCCATCACGCCCGACCTCGACGGCGGCCGCGTTCTCACCGCCGAGCCGTACCGCGTGTGGGACGTCACCGCGGACGGCAGCTGGCGCATGCCGGCCTTCGCCACCCTCCAGGGCGTGCGGAGCGTCGACCTGCTGCCGGGGCCGACGCCGTTCATGGCGGTGGTGACGGATGCCCGCTCGAGCGACCGCGGCCCGGAGTACACGTACCTCCTCGACCGCGATCCGCGGAAGGTCTACGACCGCCTCTGCGCGACCCACCCGCTGGGCCTCGAGCCGGACCAGTGGAAGGCCCTCTTCCCGCAGTTCGACTACCACCCCTCCTGCTGACGGGGCGAGGTCCTCGCATGGAACGGCCTCGCGGCCGCCTCATGGAGGACTTCGCCCCGCTCGCCCCCGAGGACCGCAACCTCGCGCGCCCGGCCATCCCCCGGCCGGAGCGCGCCGGTGCGACGCTCTACGGGCTCTGCGACGCCGCTGACTTCCGGCTGGGCGTCGTGATGCAGCTCCGCGCCACCCTCCCCCGCTGCCCACCGGTCCCGCGGTGACCGGCCACGTCGCCGAACTCCGCGATGCCAGCCCCGAAGGGCGACTCGACGCCCTGGCAGGCAAGCCGGTCTCGCGAGATCGACAGCGGTCGAGGGTCAGGTACTGGTAATAGTCGGCCGTGGCAGGAGACTTGTGGACCCCAGCGATCTCGATGGCCGGTGTGGCTGTAGGTGGTGCGTTGACGTATCTGACCCAGCGCACGACGCAGCGGGCGGCTGACCGGGCTGAAGAGCGAAGGCGGGTTGCGGCGCGGGCGGAGGAGCGGCGTGCCGAGCAGATCAGGACCGTGCTGGCGTTCATCCGGTGCGCCCCGGAGGCTGAAGGCGTGGCGCATGCCCGGCCGCCTCGATGGGAGGTCGGTGATGACTGGTACGGGACGGCCAGGCCGGCGATGGACGGTCTTCGCATAGCCGAGAAGAGCATCGAGTTGCTGTGTGCCCCTGACCTTCACCCACCGACGACCCGCTACGCCCGTGCCCTCAACCAAGCGGTCCGGCAGGAGCGTGACGAAGGGAGCCTGGCCGAGCGCCTGGAGCCGTTCAAGGCGGAGTTTCTCGCCGCGGCACGCCGCGGCCTGGCCTGACGTCGCAGGTCATAGCCACTCGTTGATCGCAGCGGCCAGTACGGTCGCCTCGTGGCGCACAGCCAGCTTGTCGTACCTCGTGGCCACGGCCCGGTGCCTGTTGAGGCGGTTGACACTGATGCCGCGTCCGACCGCGTGGCGTTCACGGTGGTCGACCGGGGCGAACTCCGGGGACCGGCCGCCGCGGGAGCCGCGTTTCTTGCGGTTGCTGGCTGGTCTGCCCTGTCCGGGATGGTGCAGCGGATCCCACGACGTCGCAGGCAGGCGCGGCTCTTCCGGGAGGCGTATGCCTTGTCGGGGCGCACGACTGGGCCGGGTACGGGATCGGCCCGGCCCGATGCGGGGCACGCGGACCTTGTCCGGGACGGGCTCGAGGATGAGGCGCTTGTAGTGCTGTGACCGGCGACGTTCACCGGTTTGCCATGGATGGACGGAAGATCGGGCAGGCCGGAACCGGTGTCTGGACTACTGCGCTGAGGGAGCGCGCTGTGCGGTGAGCACGGGCTGGTAGTACCCGCTGGAGGCCGGACTGTGCCAGGCGATGTCGGTGAAGCCGGCTTCCGTCACGAACTCTGTCAGCTGCGGGGGCGTCAGCGCCCAGTAGGTGCTCCGGCGGACTCGGACATGCCAGGTGTTCTCCGCGGGGACGAGCTGGAAGTGCTCCAGGTCGTAGCGCTCGCCGTCTTCATGCCAGTGCCACAGCTGGAAGGTGATCACTTGGCCGTCGCGTGTCTCCGAGACCTGGGGAGGTGTCGCCGTGGGTCTGGCCTGGCGCGCCTGGTCGTAGGCCCGGACAGTGATCAGCAACAGTCCGTCGTCTCGGAGCACCCGTCTCATGCCGAGGAGTGCCGCCCGGAGATCCTCCCCGGAGAGTAGGTGCGGGAGCGAATTGTCCGCGCAGAGGACGACGTCGAATGACGTCTCTTTGAACGGTAGTCGGCGCATGTCAGCCGCTGCGGCCGGAAGCCGGCTGCCGCGGGCCGCAGCCTCGGCGGCGGCGCGCGCGGCGGCGACCGGGCTCAGGTCGCTGCCGACGACCTGGTGTCCGGCCAGGGCCAGCCCGATGGCCTGGGTGCCGATCCCGCACGAGCAGTCCAGGACGGTGTGCGGTCCCGCGCCGAGAGATTGGCGGACGAGCCCGCCCAATACCTCGGCCTGGTAGGCCAGGCTTGCGTCCCAGTCCCGGAACATCAGGTGGTAGTCGTGGGCCAAATCGTCGTAGAAATCCCGCGCGGAGGGCTCGGACATGTATCCCACCGTAGTGCGTGGCCGCCAGGGAGTGCGGGCACTTCGAGACAGCGGCCGGCTGGATTCGGCCGCCCCAGCGGATGCCCCTCTCGCCCGGGTCCGCGCGGTGTGGTTGCGGTGGTCGGAACCCCCCGGCCCCGGCCCCCGCCGGGTCCACCCCCGCATCCCGGGGCCACCGGACCGTCGATGTCGGGGAACGTCTCAGGGGCGAGGTTCCAGGACCTCCAGGGCACCGGTCTCGGTGTCGTAACTGCGCAGGGTGATGAGCCTGGCCGACAGCGGCGGCGCCGGCAGCAGTTCAGCAACCCGTCGGCCGGCGAAGGCGCCAGGGTGCCGGGTACGGCCGAGCGTGATGTGCGGGCTCCAGCGCGCGGGTGCGTGGAAGGGGTTGAGGCCCTCGGGCGGACTGTCCGAAGCCACCGCCTCCCACACCCGGCGGTGCAGACCGGCCAGCGCGGAATCGAGATCCAGCGCCCAGGCCAGCACCGAGGTGGGCCTCTCGAAGCGGATCACGCCGGTGAACCGCACCGGCAACGGCAGGACGGCGGCCACCTCGGCGAGTTCCCAGCGAATCGGGGTGGTCAGCTCCGGACAGGCGGCCAGGGTGAGGTGCGGGCTGTTGGTCGGTGAGCGGTGGCGCGCCTGACTGGGCAGTCCCGCGTCCGCGAGCCGCCGCCAGGCCTCCCGGACCGCCGACTCCGCCGACTCGTCCAACAGAAGCTCGACCGTGCGCACCACCGCAGCCTACCGCCGATCACCCGCGGGGCCCGCCGCCCGCCCGGCCCGACCGTCAGGCCGTGTCGGCGGTGGGCGAGCCGGCGGGCGCGGAGCGGGCGGCGCCGTGCCCGCAAGCAGTCCGGTCCGCGGTTTCGCGCGCCCGCCGGGAAGCCGCATATTACTTGGCACGAACGCGCACGGGGCACCGCGGCGGACCGAGTGCCGCCTCGCCGGCCCGCAGAGAGGCCTGGCCCGCGTGTGGCGCACGCCCCGGCCGTCGCGCACGGCCGCGGGACGGCTCGGTGGAGTACAAGGTGCGCTGCGTCGAGGCCGCCCGGTGCGGACGCCGTCGTCCCGGTGGTCTGCGAGCTGCCCCGCGAGCCCGGTTGACACGCGAGCCCGTGGAGGCGAGCGCGCGCGAGTACGTCACCTGTGGCCACCGTCGATACCGCAGTGCGGCGGGCCGGTGGTCGCGGGGCCGGCCTGGTGCGCGGGGCGTTTCGCTATCCGGCCCGCCCGGAAGTGTCGTCGGGAGCGTGGTCGGCTGTCAGCAGGCCCTGGCGGCGATGGCCCAGGACCGCGTCGCGGCTCGTCGCCTGGTGATGGAGGACGAGGGCCTCGACGCGCTGGACGTCGCGGGCGGCGATGGCCTGGTACAGGGCCTCGTGTTCCAGCGCGACGCCCAGCAGGTCGTCGTGCTGGCCCATGAGCCACCGCAACCGGCTGCGCAGGGGGCGTTCGAGTTCGTTCAGCAGCTCGTTGGCGGCCAGGGAGGTGACCGTCTGGTGGAAGTCGGCGGCCGCCCGGCGGGCCCGGACCGCGTCGCCGGCGCGGGCCGCCTCCAGCTCGGTGTCGAGGACCGTGCGCAGCTGCTCCAGCCCGGCGCGGGTGTGCCGCTGCGCGGCGAGCCGGAAGGCCAGGGTCTCCAGGGCCGCGCGGACCTCGTCGAGGTCGGCGATGTCGCTGGAGGTGAACTCCCGCACCACCGCCCAGGTCCGCGGCCTCGGCGTGACCAGGCCCTCCGACACCAGGGTCTTGAGGGCCTCGCGGACGGGAAGCCTGCTGACCCCGAGCGCCTCGGCCAGTTCCCGTTCGACCAGCCGGCTGCCCGGCCGGCGCACTCCGTCGAGGATCTCGTCGCGCAGCTGCCGGGTCACGCGCTCGGACTCCGGCATGAAGCCCTCTGAGGCAGTCATCGCCGTCCTTACTTCTCTGGTCGCGGCCCCCGCGGCGCGCCGTCGGCGTCCTGCGAGGCGACGGGAGGAACGGCCCGTCAGAATACCCCGCGCCCGGAAGCGGGCGGTGGGAGGCGGGCCGCCGACAGGCACCGGCAGGGCGAAGCGGCGCGGGACGGGCGCCGGCGGGGCGGGTGCGTGTGCCGGTGGGGCGGGCGCCGTGCGGCGTCAGCCGGTCCTCGGGGGCCAGTTGACGATCCGCTTGGGGCGCGGCGGCGCGTAGGTGCGCACCTTCGACGTGGTCAGGCCGAGGCGGACCAGCGACTCGGCAACCGTCACGGCGGCGCTCACCCCGTCGACGACGGGAACCCCGGTGCGTTCCGCGACGCGTTCGGCGAGACCGGCCATGCCTCCGCAGCCCAGGCAGATCACTTCCGCCCGGTCGTCCCGTACCGCGCGTACGGCCTGTTCGGCGATCGCGTCCACGGCGGCCTGCTCGTCCTCTTCCAGCTCCAGTACGGCGAGTCCGCTGGCCCGCACGGAGGCGCAGCGGGCGTACAGTCCGGCCGCCTCCAGGCGTTGCTCGATGAGGGGGACCGTACGGTCGAGGGTGGTGACCACGGAGTATCGGCGGCCGAGGAAGCGGGCGGTGCTGGCGGCGGCCTCGGTGATGTCCACGACGGGCACGTCGAGCAGTTCCTGGAGGCCTTCGCGCCCGTGTTCCCCGTAGCCGGCCTGGATCACCGCGTCGAACGGGCCGGGGTGGGCGCGGACGGTCTCCATCACGGCGACGGCGGCGAGGTAGCTCTCGTAATTGCCCTCGACGGACTCCGCGCCGAAGCGGGGGGTCAGCGGGACGATCTCGGTGTCCGGGGACGCGGCGCCGGCCGCCTGCTCGCCGATGGCGTCGGTGATGGACTGCGTGGTGTTGACGTTGACCACGAGGATGCGCATGGGGGTCCTTCTGCTCGGGCGGTCGGGTTGCTCGGACCGCCGTCTTCTCCTGCCACTCGGTCCGGCTACTCCGCGGCCACGGCGATGGCCTCGCCGTCCACGTCGGCCAGAAGCATCGTGCGGTCGGCCACGGCGGTGTAGACGGCGGCGGCGAGCAGGGCGCCGATGAACCAGGAGAATCCGGCGGCGGCGTGGAAGAACGGCACGAGGGCGACGACCACGGCGATCGCGGCGCTGGGCAGGAAGGCCGCGACGGCACGCGGGTTGTAGCCGCGGTGGTAGTGGTATTCGGCGTCCGCGGCCTCGGTGTAGAGGTGGGGGACGTTGACGCGGGAACGGCGCAGCAGCCAGTAGTCCGCCATGATCACGCCGAACAGGGGACCGAGGAGGGCCCCGAGTCCGCCGAGGAAGTAGTTGACGACGACCGGGCTGTTGTAGAGGTTCCACGGCGTGATCACCAGGCCGATGACCGCGCTGACCAGGCCGGCCCTGCGGAAGTCGAGCCGCCGGGGGAAGAGGTTGACCAGCGCGTAGATCGGCGCCACGAAGTTGGCCAGCAGGTTCACCGCCACCGTCAGGGCGATGAGGGCGAGCGAGGCTACGGCCAGCAGCGCCATGGACGGAATGGTGCGCACGATGTCCGTGGGGCTGGTGATGACCTGTCCGTCGAGCTTGAACTGGGCTCCGCTGAGGACCGCCACGATGCCGGCGAAGAAGAGCATGTTCAGCGGGATGCCGATGACGTTGCCGCGCACGATGGAGCCGCGGCTCTTGGCGGAGCGGGTGAAATCGCAGAAGTTCAGCACGAACGTCCCGTAGATCACCACCCACAGCGCGGCGGCCTGGAGGATCTGGAGCCACATCGCGCCGCCGGTGAGCGGTGCGCCGTCGGACAAGGAGACCGAGCCGCCGGCCCGGACGAACATCCACACGGCGAGGGCGCACATGGTGATGAGGGTGGTGGGCGCCGCGAAGGCCATGTAGCGGCGGATCATCTGCATCCCGTAGCTCACGATGAGCACCTGAAGGGCCCACAGGGCCAGGAAGGTGAACCATCCGAGCGTCGACTGACCGAGCACGGAGTTGTGGTGGAGACGGTCGAGGGAGGGAAACATCGCCACCAGCAGGGTGCTGAGCACGGCGGAGGCCAGATAGGTCTGGATGCCGAACCAGGTGACGGCGACGGCGCCCCGGACGGCGGCGGGGATCTTCGCTCCCTTGATACCGAAGGCGATCCGGCTCATGACCGGGAAGGGCACGCCGGTCTTGTGCCCCATGAATCCGGACAGGGTCAACAGGCCGAAGAGCAGGACCGAGGCGAGCGCGAAGGCGGCCAGGATGCCCCACACGTTCAGCCCGAGGGCGAACAGACCGATGGCGAAGGCGTAGTTGCCGAGACTGTGCACGTCATTGGCCCAGAGGGTGAAGACGTTGTAGGCGCCCCAGCGGCGCCCCTCCCGCTTCGTCGGGGCGAGGTCGTACGTGTAGAGGGCGGAGCTGGTGGCCGGGTCGGCGGTGGTTCCGGCGGAGGAACGGCGGTCTTCCAGGGCGGTCATACGGGCTCCTGGGACGAGACGGGGGGACGGGAAGAGTTCCACTCAACGGAAGCCTGCTTCCGTTGAGATGGGAACGTAGTTTTCGCCGATCGGCACCGTCAAGAGACAAGACGAAAAAATGGCATCCCATATGGCAGCGGGCGACCTTGCGCGACCGGGGGCTTCATGACGGCCGGACAGGCGCGTGCACGCCACCGCCCGACATCCGGTCGCGATGAATGGAATACCATCTGCGGATGCTGAGCCGGTACGGTCACGGCACCGCTGCCGTGACCCGCGCGATACGCCCCGGTGGTGCGCCCGGGTGCGGCAGGTGCCGGGGCCCCCGGGCGGGAGGCCGTCTCCCGGCCTCCCGCCCAGGCGGAGTGGCGGTGACGGCCGATGGCCCTCCCACGCTCCGCCGGGTACACGCTGCCGCGGTCCTCCCCCGGCCGGGAAGGACACGGCACTTCCGACGTGAGTATCAGGAGCCGTGGACGGTGACACCGTCGAGCAGGCTCCAGGAGTCGATCCGGACCGTCGGACCGCCCGCCTCGCTCGGGCCGTCGTCCTTCACTCCGCCCAAGCGCACGCCGTGGACCTCGCCCCGGACGTCGCGGCGGACCATGAGGCTGCCGCGACCGACGAAGGTCGGCTTGGTGATGCGCAGCTCGGTGCCGCCCGGGATGTCGATGTCCGTCAGACCGACATCGGCGCCGATGAGGGAGGCCGTGACCGTCCGTTCGAGGAGGGTGGTCGTGGTCCCCTCCAGGCGGTGGCCACCGATCAGGCTCACCTTGACATCGGTCCTCTGCGGGTTCTGCCCGCCGCCCTTCGTCATGGGAAGTACCGTACGAACGGGCCCCACTCGACCGGCAGTGCCCGGTGTCCAGCGCCGCGCGTGACAAGCGTCAGGGCGTCGCGCCGGACGCAGGAGAACCGGAGCCGGCGGCCCCGTCCACACCCTCCCGCGCGGCGGCCGCCCGCCCGGCCGAGTCCGCGAGCACCACGAAGGTGCGGCCACGCTCGTGCGGTGCCCCGGGCGGCCGACCGGGAGGGCCGTCCGAGCCCGCGTCCGACGGCGAGCCGGGCTCCGCCGTGCAGCCCATGAGGCGCCGGCCCCCGGGATGAGGAGGCTCTCACAACCGAACTCCGGCGCACCGGCCACCGGGGGCAGGTGTTTCACGCACCAGAGGTCGGGTACGCACCGGGTGCGCCGGGCCCAGCGGGAGGCGAACTCATCGCTTTCCACGGCCAGTCGGCCGGCAAGCTCGGGCAGCGCACTCTCGTCGGAGTGCCGGCCGGCAACCAGCCTCAGCGCGGCCACGGCGAGCTGGTCGCAGAGGCGGACGACCTCAGCGACGCCCGGCGCGGGCGGACAAAGCGGGCCTGGAACGCCATGCACGGCGTCCCGGCAACCGGCGTCCACCCGAACCTGCGTGCCGTCCGCGAGCACCTGCCGGACATGGTCCGCTCGGCCCCTCCCAGGGCCTTCGAACTCCCGCCGCCGCGGTTGGGGTCGCGAGCGAGGCAGCAGGAGGGACTGCGTAGTCCGTGCGGACGCCGGACTCGACGGCACCGCGCATCGACACGGTGGCCGGGACAGCCGGTCAGCCGCTGAGGGGCGATCCCCACGCGGGGTCGTGCCACGCCTTCCCGGTCAGACCGGTGAGCAGGTGGTCCGTCGTGCTCTGGGCCGTCTCCCGCGCGACACCTACCTCTGTCAGGGCGGCACCTATACGTTCAGGCGCCTCCTCCGGCACCTCCAGGTCGTCGAGAAGGGGTAGCAGGAGCAGCAGGCGGGCGGCGGGCTCGTCGACGCCGCCCGCTTCCCCTGCGGAGCTGCCGGCGATGCGGACCAGTTCCCGCCATGTCAGCCCGCTCCCCGAGAACTCCCCCTCCCAACTGGCGATCCGCTCGGCACAGCTCCCGCCAGGGCGGATGAGCAGGAAGTCGACGCCGTAGTCGCCGATCAGGTTGCGGAACACCACCACGACTCCGGAACCATCCGCCCCCAGCACCCGGAAGACCGGCCAGCGTCCGGGATCGAACAGGGACTCGGACATGGCGTCGACGTCAGCGCCGTCCTCGCCGAACCACTCGGGAACGGGACGCTCGGCTTTCGCTCCGGCACCGCAGATCCCCAAGAGGTGGTTCGACCAGAAGCCCGGGCGAGCCAGCAACGACTCCCCGGCCTCCAACGGGCCGTCGTCATATCCCTCGATGAACATCCGGCAAGCCTGCCACCAGCCACTGACATGCCTCGTCCCGGGGCGGGAAGCGACGGTCGTGGAACACCGTCAGGTGCCCACGCCGTGGGAGGAGATCCCGCTGCTGCCCACCAAGGTGCCACTCATGACCGCGCGAGCGAACCGATCGAGCCGGGAGGGCGGTTCTCGTCATCTCGCCGCGGACTCACACGCCACGGGCTCCTCGGTCGGCGCCGGCCGCTTGCCGTGTGCGGCGGCACGCTCGGGCCGTTCGGGGACAGCCGCCCCAGGACGCCGGCCGGCCTCGTCGGCGGTGTAGGAGGAGGCGAAGGTGAACGCGCGCGGGGACGGCCCGTGCGTACGCAGCTCCGCCAGCCGCTCCAAAGCCTCGCCGACAGTGGGCAGGCGCCCGGCCGGGACCCACCAGAGCACCAGGTGCGCCTCGACGGGCGGCCGGAACCATGTGCGGCGCTGCCGCATCACCTCCAAGTGCCCGCTGCGATAGGTGAAGTCCCACAGCGCCTCCTGGCTCTCCCACACGCTCAGATTGACGATGACGTCCTCGCCTGCCGGACGCATGCCGGTCGCGTCGGCCGCTCCTTCCTCCACGAGCCGCCACACGAAGCCGGGCGCCTCGTCGGCGGCGGCGTTGACCGGGTCGAGCATCTCGACGAACCCTGCCGTACGCGGGTCGTCGAGCGGGTGCCGGAGCGTGGCGACATTGAGCTGGGCGAGATGGAAGGCATGCGCGGTCGCGGTCATGGCCTCATCCCAGCATGGCTTCCTTTTCTATGTCAATGACTTTTGTTTTTAGAAGACCCGATCGCCTCGATCACCACGCAGCAGTCCCCCGGCCGGGCGTCCATACGGGCACGGACAGGCGCGTCCGCGCCGAGCAGCCCTTCCAGCAGCGCGAGATTCATACCGCAGACGAGCGGCGGGAAGCGTTCGGCGACAGCGTGGAAGGGGCAGTTGCGCATACGCACGACAGGCGCGGCTGCCGCGGCCGTCTCCTCGGCGCCTTCCAGGTACGGTTCGTAGCCGCGGGCGGCGAGCGTCTCCATGGCCTCTTCGATGCCGCCGCAGGGTGCGGCCGAGCCGCGGAGGACCTCACCCCGACGACGCGCGGCCGTGCACAGCACGGCGTCCAGCCCGGCCTGCTCGGCAGCCTCGCCCAGCAGCTCGGCAGCGGTGCGGTAGTCGCGGGCGGGCAGCGAGACCGTCCGCTCCGCCCGCGCCCGCGCGTACACCTTGGCGGGCCGGCCCGCTCCCGGACCCGAGCGGCCCGTCAGGCGGCGGCTGCCGCTCTCCAGCAGCCCGACCTCGGCCAGCCTGTCCAGGTGGTGCGCGGCGAGCGTGCGCGCGACGCCGACCGCCTCGGCGGCCTCGTTGCGGCCGACCTCACGGCCCTGCCCCGCCACGTAGTCGTACAAGCGGCGCCGGACCGGATCCTGCAACGCCGCGATCGCTTCGATGTCCTCCATCCATCGATTCTAAGAACAATCCAGGTTGGAGGTAGAAAGGGGAACCGGCCCCGGCCCCGGTCGGCCGGGACGCTGCGGCCCGCGTCGGACGCGCTGTGACCACGACCTCACCGTGCTGGTTCCGTCCACGAGAATGTCGTGAACAGAACCACCCGTGCCGCAGGCACCCGCCCTTCGGCTCCTGATCGCGCCCGGTCGGCGGCGAGGAGGAGGTCAGGACACCCAGCTGGCCGAGCAGACCGCGCACTCGTGTGCACGGTGGCGGTGGGGACGGCGGCGAGCAGGCCGACGGTGTGGATGCCGTTGTCCTGCAGAGCTTGCTGCCGGCCGATCCCGTGCGGTGCCTCGACCGGCAGCGGTGCGAGCCACGCCTGGACCTGGTCGGGGTCGACCGTGAGGACGCCGCCGGGCGGGGGACATGGGCGGAGGCCCTGGCGGCGACCATGACGGTGGGTCCTATGCCGACCCGCACGTCCACCCCGAGGCGGGACAGAGTGCGGCAGGTCCGGGGAAAGCTCCGGGCCCGCTCAGCCGCTCACCACACCGAGAAGGACCCGGACCGTCTCCGCCATCGTCTCCCGGCCCTGGGCGACGTAGGGGCGGGGGTCGGTCAGGTCGGGCCGGGCCGCCAGCGCTTCGCGGACCGCGCCGGTGAACGCGACGTTGAGAGCGGTACCGATGTTGATCTTCACGATGCCCGCCTGGACGGCTTGTCGCAGGTCGTCGTCGCCGACGCCCGACGAACCGTGCAGCACCAGAGGTACGGGCACGGCCTCCCTCAGGCGTTCGATGAGCGCGTGGTCCAGGGTCGCGGAACGTTCGGTCATCGCGTGGCTGCTGCCGACGGCGACGGCCAGGGCGTCCACGCCGGTGTCCGCGACATAGCGCGCCGCCTCCTGCGGGTCGGTGCGCACCCCGGCAGCGTGGGCGCTCGCGGGGGCGTCGGGCTTGCCGCCCACATAGCCGAGTTCGGCCTCCAGCCACAGACCCGCGCCGTGGGCCCACTCGGCCGCGGCGCGGGTGGCGGCGAGGTTCTCGGCGTACGGCTGCGCCCCGGCGTCGAACATCGCGGAGGAGAACCCCGCGTCGGCCGCCGTGCGCAGCAGCCGCATGTCCGTCACATGATCCATGTGCAGTGCGACGTCGACGTCACAGGCCTTGCCGACCTCGGCCGCTGCCCGCGCGATCGGCTCGACCCGGCCTCCGTGGAACCGTACGGCGTTCTCGCTGATCTGCAGGATCACCCCCGGGGCGCCCGCGGCGGCTGCGCCGGCGGTGATCGCCTCGGCGTGCTCCAGTGTGATCACGTTGAACGCCGCGACGGCCCGGCCCGCGGCGGCGGCCTTCGTGACGAGTTCGCGCGTGGGAACCAGGGGCATGAGGGTGTCCCCTCGCTTTCATGTCGGTTCGGTGGGTACGGGCCGGTGTCGGCCCGTACCGCTACGTGGTTCGGCCGGTACGGATAGGTGGGCGATCAGGACTTCTGCGCGGCCGGACTCATGTCCGCGCCGTCGCCCGCCGCCCCCGGGGCCACGGAACTCTCGCCGCTCTTCTCGTCGCTGTAGACCATCAGGGTCGAGCCGGCCAGGGCCAGCACGATGCCGAGGGTGCCCCATACGTTGGGGAGCGTCTGGTAGACCGCCAGGGACAGCACGATGGTCAGCACCGGCGCCAGTGCGTTGGTGACGGGGGCGACCACCGTGGCCTTGCCCCGGCTGAACGCCATGACCAGGAACAGCGCGCCGACCGCGTTGAGGACCTGCGTCACCGCGGTGAGCGCGGGTGCCTGCCACGGGGCGTCGGACGGGAAATCGCCCATCATCACGAACGCCACCGGCACCAGCAGCAGTCCGCTGATGGTCATCCAGCCGAAGGTCGTCGCGTCGTTGACCCCGACCACCGCGGCCTTGCGCATGCAGAACGCCTGCACGCCCCAGGCGACGCAGATCAGGATGGCCATCAGCAGCCACGGGCCGTGCGAGTTCGAGTCGTCCTTGGCGCTGGGAATGCTGAGCAGCACGATCGCCGCGAGCGCCGCGACGACACCCACGAGGGCGAGCCGGTTGATCCGCTCGCGGAGCAGCACCATCGCCATGAGGACGGTGACCACCGGGGAGAGCGAGACAAGGGGGAAGATCAGGTACGCCGGGCCGTTGGCGAGCGCGTGGAACAGCAGCAACTGTCCGCCGGCGCCGGTCAGTCCCGCGATCAGCCCGTACACGGCGGCGATCGGTCGGCGGTCGAACGTGTTGCCGCGCATCGCGAAGTACGCGGGGATGAGCATCGTGAAGGCCCAGATGATGTAGATCATCTCGTTGGGGTAGCCGTACCTGCTGTTCGGCTCGCTGGAGAAGGCGCCCCACACACCCCAGAACAGGACCAGCAGCGACGCGTACACGATCCAGCTCTTTGTGCCTCTGTTCATCGGTCGTCCTCTCCTGAGGCAGGGGTCCCGGGGGCCGTGCGCAGCGCGTCGAGCGCGGGCTGGTCGAGCGGGGTTCCGGCGAGTTTTGCCGCGTACAGGGCGGCGCCTACGACAGGCTCGTAGAGAGGGTGTCGCAGCTCATAGTTGGTAAAACGGTTCTTCAGTCCGGAGGCGAACGCCTCCAGCACCGTGTGGGCGCCGAAGGTGCCGCCGGAGTAGGAGACCGGTACGGTCTCGTCCGGGCCGAACTCCAGCCGCTCGCGGGTGACGTCGACGAGCAGGGCGAGTTCCCGGCCGGCGTCGGTGAGGATCTCCGCGGCGACCTCGTCGCCCAGAGCGGCCGCCTCGGCCACCGAGCGGCTGAGCGCGGCGATCCGGCTCCGGTCGCCCTGCCACTGGTTGTGGACGACGTCGATCACGTCGAGGTCGGACGCGAGATCCAGGTGGCGCCGGAACACCTCGGCCAGGGGGCCCTCGGGGAGCCGCCCGTCGCCCATCCGTGAGAAGGCGTTGAGGCCCCGGACCGCGATCCAGTGCGCCGATCCCTCGTCGCCGAACATCTCGCTCCAGCCACCGATGCGCACGCCCCGGCCCAGTCGCTCGCCGTAGGTCATCGAACCGGTGCCACTGATGACGTTGATGCCGTCGACCGCGCCCAGCGAACCCGCCCAGCCGCAGACCATGTCGTTGTCGCAGGCGTAGCGGTCGTGCCCGAGCACCGCCTGCGGGGTCGCGTTCAGGACGGGCAGGTCGCGGGCCGCCTCCCCGTAACCGGGCAGCCCGAAAAAGGCGTACTCGACGTCGGCCGGGGTCAGCCCGGCCGCCGCGCAGACAGCTTCGACGCCTTCCTTCAGCACACGCTCGACAAGCTCGATGCCGTGGGAGAAGTAGTACGAACTTGCTGCCTGCGCTCGCGCCACGACTCGTCCGGACCGGTCGACCATGCAGAACGCGGTTTTCGTGCCGCCACCGTCGACACCCAGGAACATCGTTGTACCTCCGTCCGGCGCCCTCGAACCGCGCCGTCGATGCCTTCGATCAGTTGTGCAAGGAGTGCAAGGTCACGCCCTGCACCACGCGGTTGACCTCACCCGAGGGGAACGGGTTGTCGGGCCGCAGGCCCCGGGCCAGAGAGGCACGCAGGGCGATGAGCTGGGCGTACACCACGGCGGACAGCGCCAGGGCGGCATCCTCGACACCATCGAGGCCCGGAAGCGGCCAGGCGTCCGTGGCTGCGCCCTCCGTTCCCGCGCCGGAGTCCGCGGAGACCGTGACGACGCTGCCGGCGGGCAGCTCTCCCCGCAGCTCCGCATGGATGTCCTGGTCGTACTTGCGGGTGTACGGGTCGTTCGACACGTACACCACCACGACCGAACGGTCGTTGAGCACCGCCTTGGGACCGTGCCGGAACCCCAGCGAGGAGTCCGCGACGGCCATGAGCGTGCCACCGGTGAGCTCGAGCACCTTCAGCGCCGACTCCTCGGCGAGGCCCTTCAGCGGGCCGCTGCCGAGGAAGACGATCCGCTCGGGCGCGCTCTTGAGGAGGGCGCCGACGGTGCGGTCGACAGCGCTGCTGTCGGTGATCGACTCGGCTGCCCGGGCCAGGCGTTCGGCGACGCCGTCGTAGGCGCTGCCGCCCAGGGCGAGCAGTGCCGCGAGTGTCATGCACGTGAAGCTCGACGTCATGGCGAAGCCGCGGTCGTTGGACCCGGGCGGCATCAACAGCACGTGGGACTTCGGCAGCTCCGCGTGTTCGCGCGCCAGGCGGCCCTGCTCGTTGCAGGTGATCACGAGGTGGTGCACCTCGGAGAGAACCTGGTCGGCCAGGGCGGTGGCGGCCACGGACTCGGGGCTGTCGCCCGACCGTGCGAAGGAGACCAGCAGCGTGGGCACGTCCTCGGCGAGACATCCGCGGGGGTCGGCGACGAGGTCCGTGGTGGCAACCGCGTCGACGCGCCGTCCCAGACGCCGGGCCAGGGCGGGCTGGAGCACCTGGCCGGCGAAGGCGGAGGTGCCGGCGCCGGTGAGCACCACGCGCAGATCGCCGCGGGCGACGAGCGGACGCAGGAAGGCGTCCAGCGAGTCCCGGGAGGCCGAGACGATCCGGTCGACCTCGCGCCACAGCGCGGGCTGCTGGGCGATCTCGCGGACGGTGTGGGCAGCGCCGTCGTCCAAGGACAGCGTGCCGGAGGGCGTGGTCACACGTACTCCTTCTGGTTCGGGCGGGAGGCGCGGTCGTAGTCGCGCAGAACATCGCGGACGTGGTCCACGGCCAGGTCGCGGGGCCGGGCGGCGAGCTCGCCGTGGCGGACACGGGCGTACTGGAGCGGAAGATGTGCGCTGAGCAGCGGCAGGGGGATGTCCACGGCCGAGAGGTTGTCCAGGAGCCGGGCCTGGGCCATTTCGATCTCGGGGTCGGGCCAGTAGTAGCGCATTCGGTCGCTGTAGCTGTAGCGGCGTGCGAGGCGCTGCTCGGCGGCGCCGCCCGGGTAGTAGCCCTCCCATCGGGCCGGCTCCGCGAGCATCCGCCGCTCGACGACCTCGGCAAGGCGTGACCGCTCGGCGGCCGGCACCAGTTCGTCCTCGATGGCGGCGAGGGCGAACAGCGCCTCGCGCAGGGCGAAGGTCAGCCCGGGGCCCACCTTGAGGACCGCCCAGTGGTCCTCGACCAGCGCGGTGAGCGCCTCGGCGGTCTGGTAGTCGGTCGAGTGGGCCTCGTAGACCATGGTGGGCTCGTCGTCGAGGACCTTGCGCAGCTCCTCGGTCAGCTCCCGGCGGTAGTCGACGACCTGAAGGTGGTCGAACTCGACGGCCGGCTGGACGACGAGGGCCATGACACGCGGCCAGACCTCGTCGATGCCGTGCCGGGCGAACGCCTTGCGGTGCTGCTCCAGAGTGGTGCGCGCCGCCTCGGGCGTGGTCGGGACGAGAGCGTCGAGGGTCTCGTGCGCGCCGCCGGGCGTGGGCACCTCGGTACCGATCACGTACCGGATCCGCGCGGCCCGCTCGGGGCCGGCCGTCTCCTCGGCCACCCGGATCAGCCGCGCGGCGCGTTCGGCGACCACGTCGTCGGTCAGCGGTACGGGGTCACCGGCGCACGCGAAGCTGCAGTCCAGGTGGATCTTGGTGAAGCCCGCCGCCACGTAGGCGGCGACCAGGGCGTCGGCCCGCTCCATCGCCTCGTCGGGCGTCAGGGACTGCCAGCGGTTCGGTCCCAGGTGGTCGCCGCCGAGAATCACGCGGTCCAGTGGCAGACCACTTTCGGCGGCGATGCGGTACACGAGGTCGCGGAAGTCCGTGGGCCGCATGCCCGTGTAACCGCCGTACTGGTCGACCTGGTTCGAGGTCGCCTCCACCAGTACGTGACCGCCGCTCTCCCGTGCCTGCACCACGGCCGCCTCGATGACCAGCGGATGAGCCGAACACACCGAGGTGATGCCCTGCGGCTGTCCGGCCTTCTGACGCCGGACCACCTCGCTCAATGGGCTCTGCATTGCCAACCCCTTACTCAACGTGCATTTCGAGCCCTTTCGCCACGTTGGCCGGGAGCCCAGTGGGGACAGTACTGGTCTTACTCATGGCCGTCAACAGTCTTATTCTGGTATGGAACTGGTATTAGGTAACGAGCACGGCGACCGCCCCGCAGCCGGTACGTGGCGGAGGAGGGGAGCCTCCGTGACCTGCGGTGATCAATCAGCCCTGGTTGGTGATGGAGGCCCGGAACCGGTAGCGGTCCCCCCGGTAAACCTGGACGGTCAGTTCGATGGGGCGTGATTCCTGGTTCGACGTCAGCTGGGTCGCGACGAGCATCGGCATGGTCTCCCCGATCTCGAACAGCTCGATCTCCCGCGGCGTCGGGTGGCGGGCCTCGACCGAATAGTCGGCGACGCGGGGCAACTGCGGCGGGTCGGCGGCGCGCAGGGTGGCGTAGAGCGAGGCCGTGCTGAAGTCGGTCTCGGCCAGGGCCGGGCAGACCGCCAAAGGGAGCCGGTTGTGCTCGAGCACGACCAGCAGACCGTCGAGGAAGCGCAGTCGGTGGAGGTCGAAGAGGTCGGCGCCCGGAGCGATCCGGAGCTGCTCGGCCTCGGACACCGTGGCCGGGCGGACGGTGGCGGAGAGCACCTTGCCGGCCGTCGTCAAGCCGTTGGCCTGGGCATAGTCGGCGAACCCCTGGACCTGCGGGGCCACCGAGCCGGACGTCATCGTCGCCTCGGGGAGCAGACCGAGCTCGGCGACGAACCACCCGCGCGACGACGACGGCCGCACGATGCCCCGTGACTCCAATTGCGCGAGGGCCGCTCGCAGCGTCACGCGCGACACGGCGTACCGCTCGACCAGAGCCCGCTCGGAGGGCAGCCGGTCACCGGGACGGGCGGCGGCGGCGCGCAGGTCCTCGAGCAACTGCGTGGCCGTGCGCTCGTACAACGGGAGGGCATCGTCCCCGAACAGACCTCTGGGCATCGGCGTTCTCGCATCCGTCATACCAGAAAGATACCAATCCGATCGGCGGCGGGAACCCTCGTCGGGGCGGCCCACCCGTTGACAGGCCACTCGAATACCACTTACGTTCTCGCAGCAGACCACCCGGTGATGAAGAAGTCGCTCGTGAGCGACCTTCCGGTTCGCCGTGCCCCGGGCACCCCCCGGTGATCGAGGCAGCGTCGTAGCAGCTCACCGGGGGCGGCCGCGCCTGCCGCCGGAGGCGACCTCGCACCGGGGTGCCCGTTCGGACGCCACGCCGTCCCCCGACCCCACCCGACCTGCTGCGAAAGCCAGTGGCGGACCAGGCACCGACCAGCCTCACGGACGGCCGCTTCGCCGCGAGCACGCGGCTCGACTCGGAACGATCCACCACGACGGACAGAAGGCAGCTGCCCCAGTCGGGCACGCACGACCGAAAGAGAGTTCGAGATGACGGACATGAACCGGCGAAGCGTACTGAAGGTGGCGCTGGGGGGTGCCGGCCTGGCCGCCTTCCCCGCCGTGGCCATGGGCGCCTCACCCGCGGCCGCCGCACCGAACTCGGATCCTGACCTCGTCGGAGTCGGCGACACCTCCATCACCCTGGAGTTCGACGACCAACTGCGCAGCCGGGTGGCGCTGAAGGGCGTCGATCTCACCCGCTTCGACGCCGGCGAAGCCCTGCTGGTGGGCGACAAGGCCATCGAGGCGTTCGCCTACCGCGGACACCGGGCCCGCGCCACCCGGCACTCCCGCCACGGCGCGGGCGTCCGGGTGACGATCGAGGGCATGTCCGAGGAAGGCGTGCACAAGACGGTCGAGCTGACCTCCTTCGAGCGTCTGGCCGGCATGATCGTGATGAAGGTGACCTACACCAACAGGTCCCCCACCGCGCTGAAGGTCACCGGGTGGCGCAACGGAGCCCACGAACTCCTGGAGACCCCCGGCGGCTTCTACACCTTCTCCGGCACCACGCACACGGACCGCCGCGACTGGGTGATGCCGGTGAAGGACGGCTACGTCCAGGAGAACTCGCTGGGGATGGACTCCTCCGACTACGGCGGCGGCACCCCGCTGGCGACCGTCTGGCGCCGGGGCGCGGGCCTTTCCGTCGGACACGTCGAGCCCGTGGCGACCATCCTGCGCATGCCGGTCCGCAAGACGGCCGACGGCGTGAGCATCGCCGTCCAGGACGACACCGCCCGCACCCTGAAGCCGGGCCGTCGGCTCAGCACCGCCACCACGTTCCTGACCGCCCTCCCGGGCGACCACTTCGTGCCGCTCCAGCGGTACCGCGACTACATGAGCGACATCGGCCAGCGCGCGCCCAAGGTCCCCGCCTCGGCCTTCGAGCCCATCTGGTGCGCCTGGGGCTACGAGCGCGACTTCACCGTCGAGCAGGTCACCGGAACGCTGCCGAAGGCGCACGAGGTCGGCCTGCGCTGGGTCGTGCTCGACGACGGCTGGCAGACCAACGAGGGCGACTGGGACATCAACACGGCGAAGTTCCCGCGTGGCGAAGCGGACATGCGGACCTTCACCAAGGAGATCCGGGACGCCGGCCTGCGACCGCGCCTGTGGTGGGCCCCGCTCGCGGCGGACCCCGACAGCAACCTGATCCGGGACCACTCCGACATGCTGTTGCTGGACCGCGACGGCAACAAGCAGGACGTCACCTGGTGGGACGCCTACACGCTCTGCCCGGCCTACCAGCCGACCGTGGACTACTTCGTCGAGCAGGCGAAGAGGTTCATCGGCGACTGGGGCTACGAGGGGCTCAAGATCGACGGCCAGCACCTCAACAGCGTCGCACCCTGCTACAACCCGAAGCACCGGCACGCCCGCCCCGAGGAATCCACCGAGGGCGTGGCGCGGTTCTGGAAGGCGATCCACGAAGCCGCGCACGCGGCGAACCCCGACGCCCTCGTCGAACTCTGCCCCTGCGGCACCGCCTTCGCCTTCCACAACCTGCCCTACGTCGACCAGTACCCCAGCTCGGACCCGGAGTCCTCCTACCAGGTCCGGAGCAAGGGCAAGTCGATGAAGGCGCTGATGGGGGCGGGCAGCAGCTACGCCGGCGACCACGTCGAACTGAGCGACAACGGCGACGACTTCGCGTCCTCCTACGGGGTCGGAGCCGTCCTGTCGACCAAGTTCACCCTCCCCGGAGCGGGAGCCCCGGACAAGGCGACCGACCTCACCCCGGAGAAGGAGGTCCTCTGGCGCAAGTGGGTGTCCCTGTACGAGAAGAACATGCTTCCCACCGGCGAGTACCGCGGTGAGCTGTACGACATCGGCTTCGACAAGCCCGAGGCGCACGTCGTGGCCACGAAACGGACCCTCCACTACGCCTTCTACGCCGACCAGTGGGACGGGACGGTCGAGCTGCGCGGTCTGGGCCGCACGCGGTACCGCCTGACCGACCCGTTCACCGGCGAGTCACTCGGAACCGCCACTGCTCAGCACAACACCCTGAAGCTGTCCTTCGAGCGGTTCCAGCTCATCGTGGCCGAGCCCATCGGCTGATCGGCGGGCGGCCGGGCGCCCGGGCGCCCGGGCGACGCTCTTTGATCATGCGAGCGGCGTGCCACAGGCCTGCCGGGTCCCCGCTTCCCCCGGCAGGTCAGGTGGCGGCTCGGACCCGGCATGGCCGGTAAGGCCGCGCTGGTCCCGGGCGTCACCGTCGGTCATCCGGCTGGCCGGCAGGGCGCGCGCGGCGTCTACGTGGTGAGCTGAACCGGATGCGGTCGGCGGAGCACGCGCCCACGTCGCACGCCTTCCTGCTGCGGCCGACGAGGACGTGGCCCGGCTCTCCCCGCTCAGGGACCGGCACATCAACCTCCTGGGCCGCTGTCTGTTCAACACCAGATCCAGCGGCCCCGGCCAGGGTCTGCGTCCCTTGCGCGACTCCGACGCCATCGGGGACGCCGAGGACGACTGATCCCGCGCGTCCGACCCGTTGGGCCGCTCCCTGTACCCCGTGCAGGCCGGGTGCCGCCGCTCCGGCCCGAGGTGATGCTCGTCAGCCCGTGGGTGTGCCGATCTGGTTGCGTTCGAGCACGGAGCGCAGCTTGGAGAGTGCCTGCGCGGCGGCCGTCGCCGAGGAGTTGTCGAGAGTGCCCCCGATCAGCCGGGCCACTTCGGCGGTGAAGGTTCTCTCTGCCGCCTCGACGAGCTGGGTGCCGTTGTCGGTCAGGGCCAGTAGCGAGGAGCGGCGGTCGGCTGGGTTCGGCTGTCGGGCGGCCCACCCCTGCTTCTCCAGGCGGTCGATGGCTTTGCTGGTCGCCCCGATACCGATGGCGAATTCGGCGGCGAGGTCCGCCACACGGGACCCTGGGTGGTCGCGCAGGTAGCGCAGGGCCTCGAACTGCGAGGTGACGATCCCGTGCCGCTCGCGGAGACGATCGTTGAGGGCGTTGTACAGACGTGTCTCGCACCGGACCAGGTCGGCGAAGAGGCCCGGGAGGTCGACCGTCCCGCCGCTCGATGTGGATGCCATGGCATATAGAGTACGTTATATTCCACGGCATATAGTTCCACGGAAGTTACCTATGGCGGGAGCGTACCCATGAGCAAGGAACAGCGCGCGAAGGTCGACGCGATGCTGCGGCAGCCCCGGCCCGAAGGTCCCCGGTCCGTCGAGGCGATGCGAGCCGGATTCAAGGCGCTGATGGCCCGGATGACGGTGCCCGACGGCATCCGCACCACGCGGACGACGCTCGGCGACCGACCCGCACTGCGTGTCGAGCCGGACAACGGGCCGCACGCCGGGACGATCCTGTACTTCCACGGCGGCGGCTGGGTGTTCGGCTCTCCCGAGACCGCCCTGTCGCTGACGGGACACCTCGTGGCCAAGACCGGCCTCGGGGCGTACTCGCTGGACTACCGACTTGCCCCCGAGCACCCGTTCCCGGCCGCAATCGAAGACACGCTGAGCGCCTACCGCGCCCTCCTCGACAGCGGCAGAGATCCTTCGGCCATCGCGTTCGCCGGCGACTCCGCCGGCGGCGGCCTCACCGTCACCACCTGCCTCGCCGCCCGCGACGCGGGCCTCCCGCTGCCCGCCGCCATCGTGGCGTTCTCCCCGGGCCTCGACGCCACCCGAACCGGCGAGAGCATGGACACCAAAACGGGCATCGACCCGATCTTCACCCGCGAGGCCGTTGAACACACCGGAGCCATGTACCTCGCCGGAGCCGACCCGCATCAGCCCCTGCTCAGCCCGGCCGTCCTCGCCGACCTGACCAGCTTCCCCCCGATGCTGATCCAGGTAGGCGCCAACGAGATCCTGCTGGACGACTCCACGCGCCTGGCCGCGCGGGCGAGGGCAGCCGGAGTGGACGTCATCCTGGATGTCACCGCCGACGTGCCGCACGTGTTCCAGTCGTTCGCCGGTGTCCTGGACGAGGCGGACGAGGCACTGGACCGGGCAGCGCTCTTCCTCGGCCAGCGCATCCGCGCCGCGGACGCAGCGCACACGTCAGCAGGATAGGGACGGCCCCGGCCTCATCCGGGCCGCCGGGCTTGCCATCAGCAGACAAGGGGCTTGTGCCTGGTCTCCTCACGCCCGGACACGGGAGCCGTCGACCGCCGCCCGGAAGAAGTCCAGGGTGTTCGCGCCGCGGAGCTCGGCGAGGAGGACCTCGTGCAACCGGGGCCACACGCCGGCTTCGGTCCACTCGGACAGGCGGCGCCAGCAGGGCGTGCCCGAACCGAAGCCGGGTTCCTGCGGCAGGTACTCCCAGGCCACCCCGGCATGCAGGACGAACAGGGGGCCCTGGAACACCAGCCACTCCGGATGCCGGTTGCGACCCGGCTGCCGGATCCGACGCTCAACCTCCGGCGGCAGGGGTTCGATCACCGCCCACAGTTCGTCATCGACTTCCCACGGCTTCGGCCGAGCCACCCGCACCCCTCGACCGTCTGGTCCACCACGCCGGAGTCCACTCCCTCAAGAACGGCTCCTACCGCATGCGCGGCCGTGCTCGAGCGCAGATATGGACGCCACGTTCATTACATGCTTATATGTACGCGTCGTTCATTTACTCCTTGAGGGAGAACACCCATGAGCACCCCCTTCACCAATCGCGTCGCGCTGGTCACCGGTGGCTCGGGCGGCATCGGCCGTGTCGCGGCCGAGCGGCTCGCCCAGGAGGGTCACGCGGTCGCCGTGCAGTACGCGGGCAACAAGGCCAGGGCCGAGGAAACCGTGTCCGCGATCAACGCCGCCGGCGGCAGGGCCCTGGCAGTGGGAGGCGACGTCGCTGACGAGAGTGCGATGAACGCAGCGTTCGACGCGGTCGAGGCGGCCTTCGGCGGCGTCGACGTGGTCGTGAACACCGCGGGGATCATGACCCTGGGCCCGATCGCGACCTTCGACCTCGCCGACCTGGACCGGATGCACCGCACGAACATCCGCGGCGCGTTCGTCGTCTCCCAGCAGGCGGCGCGCCGCGTCCGTCCGGGTGGCGCGATCATCAACTTCTCGACCTCGGTGGTCCGCACCCAGCTGCCCGCCTACGGCGCCTACGTCGCCAGCAAGGCTGCCGTCGAGGGCCTGACCCTCACCCTGGCCCGTGAGCTGCGCGGCCGGGACATCACGGTCAACGCCGTCGCACCGGGCCCCACCGCCACGCCGCTGTTCCTGGACGGGAAGGACGACGCCGCCATCGCCGACTTCGCCAAGGCGACCCCGCTGGAGCGTCTGGGCCGGCCCGAGGACATCGCCGAAGTCGTCTCGTTCCTCGCCGGCCCCGCGCGCTGGGTCAACGGACAGGTCGTCTACGCCAACGGCGGCCTCGCCTGACCCCCGCCGCACACGCACCCCGCCCCACGCTCCGACTGCGGAAAGGAACCATGTTCATGCCCACCACCGGGAACGTCATCGTCATCACCGGCGCCTCCAGCGGTTTCGGGGCGCTCACCGCCCGCGCGCTGGCCGACGCCGGCCACACGGTCTACGCCGGCATGCGCCAGACCACCGGCCGCAACGCGCCCCAGGTGCAGGCCGCCGCCGACTACGCCAAAGAGCGCGACGTCGACCTGCGCTCCATCGAGCTCGATGTGAGTTCCCAGGACTCGGTCGACACCGCCATCGCACGGATCGAGGCGGAGCACGGCCACATCGACGTCCTGATCCACAACGCCGGGCACATGGTGACCGGGCCTGCCGAGGCGTTCACCCCCGACCAACTCGCCGAGCTCTACAACGTGAACGTGCTGTCCACCCAGCGCGTCAACCGCGCCGCGCTGCCGGGCATGCGCAGGCGCGGACAGGGACTGGTGGTCTGGGTGTCCAGCACCAGCGTCAAGGGCGGCACCCCGCCCTACCTCGCCCCCTACTTCGCCGCCAAGGCCGGCATGGACTCCCTGGCGGTGTCCTACGCCGGCGAGCTCGCCCGCTGGGGCGTGGAGACCACGATCGTCGTCCCGGGCTCGTTCACCAGCGGCACCAACCACTTCGCCCACTCCGGCCGCCCCGACGACACCGCCGTCGAGGCCGAGTACGAGACCAGGTACGCCGACCTGATGGACCAGGTGGCGACGAAGCTCGCCGCCCTCGCCCCCGAGGGCGCGTCCGCGTCGCTGGTCTCCGACGAGATCACCCGCATCATCGCCCTGCCCGCCGGACAGCGCCCCTACCGCGTTCACATCGACCCCGCCGACGATGGATCCGAGGAGGTCTCCGAGACTGCCGACCGCATCCGCCGTGAATTCCTCACCCGCATCGACCTCGGCGACCTCCTCACCGTCCAGCGCTGACACCCCGAGCCGGGACGGGCGAGGGACGTCGGCCCTGCCCTGTCCCGGGTCCGCACACCACCGAGGCAATCACCATGGCCACCAGCGAATCCCCGGCCGCCGTCCGGACGTTCACCGACGCGACCGACCGGGGCGACGCCGAGGCGTTCGCCGCCGCGTTCGCCCATGACGCCGGCCTCGACGACTGGGGCCGCGCGTACCACGGCCGCGACGGCGTACGCGCCTGGGACCGCACCGACAACATCGGCGTCCGGGCACACTTCGAGCTGGATGCGATCGAGCCCGGCTCGCTCTCACCCATCTGTCTTGCGACCCTGGCAACGGTCACCATGGCACCAGCATGACCTTCCGCCTGAGCGACGGGCTGATCGCAGGCCCTCGGATCGCCCCGTGCCACCGGCCGCGACGCCGCCCGCCCGCTCGACGGCGGGCAGCGCCTCCCTGGAAACTGACATGATCCCCGACAACCGAGCAGGAGCACCCGTGGCGCACAAGACGGACGGCCCCGCCGCCAAGGAAGGCAACGGCCGCGGACGAGGGCGCAGGCCGGCGGACGAGGTCCGAGCAGACGTCCTGCGCACCGCCGGCGACCTGCTGCTCACCGAGGGCATCGCCGACCTCACCTTCGAACGCGTCGCCAGGTCCTCGGGCGTCAGCAAGACCACCCTCTACAAGTGGTGGCCCTCCAAAGGAGCGCTCGCCCTGGACGGCTACTTCCACGCCGTCGAGGAAACACTCGCCTTCCCCGACACCGGAGACATCCACGCCGACCTGCTCACCCAACTCCGTGCCTTCGCCGACGTGATGACCCACACCCCAGGCGGACGCGTACTGACCGAGCTGATCGGCGAGTCACAGACCGACAAGGACCTGGCCACCGCCTACCGGAAGCTGTACTCCTCGCACCGGCGCCGGCTGGCGGCGGAGCGCCTCCACCGGGCTCAGGAACTCGGCCAGATTCGCGCCGGCATCGATGTGCAGGTCCTCGTCGACCAGCTCTGGGGCGCCGTCTACCACCGACTGCTCATCCCCGACGAACCTGTCACCGACGACTTCATCCTCGCGCTCGTGGACAACCTCCTGGACGGGATCCGCCCGAAGTAGGACGGTCGCGACCGCGGTGGTGACGGGTGGTGACGGCTACGCGCCGGCCGGTCCGGCATGGCCTTCCACACGACCGGCATGATTGCGACCGGTATGCAGGATCTCGTCGGACAGTCCGGGCTCGACGTGGCGTACGGCACGGGCGAGCGTCAGTGCGCCGACCATTTCACTGAGCGGGCGCATCGCCCTGCGCCGGGCTACGTCCGGTTGCAGTTCGCGCCCTGTTCCTCGGCTTCGGGCAGGAACTCGGCGGCGAAGCGCGGAGCGCGGGCCGCGCCGGGGGTGGACCGGCACGGCCCGCGGCGCACCGCACGTCGTCTGCCGCGGCCTCAGCCGATCCTGATGGAGGTGCCTGCGGTCAGGCGGCGGTAGGGGGCCCCGGTACCGGGGCCGTTGTCGCCCAGGAAGCCTGCGATCATCGCGGCGCCGATGTCGTTGAGGGCGCCGTCGTGGATGGCGTAGGTCTGTCGCGGGGACACCGCCCGCACGTAGTCGATGAGTTGTCCGGTCGTGGACCAGGGGCCGTGTACGGGCAGGAGCAGGGTGTCGACGGTGATGTCCGGGACGGTAAGGGCGTCTCCGGGATGGAACAGGGCGTCGTCGACCAGGAAGCCGATGTTCTCCATGCGCGGGATGTCCGGGTGGATGGGCGCGTGCCAGGTCCCGTAGACCTTCACGTCGAAGCCGGCCGCAGTGAAGGCCTCTCCCTCGCCGAGGGCGGTGACCCGGCTGCCGAGACCGTCCAGCAGCCTGGCGACAGAGGTGTTGGTCCAGATCCTCAGCACCGGGTTGCTTCGAGCGGCTTCGCGGAGCATCTCCTCGGAGAAGTGATCGAAGTGTTCGTGGGTGACCAGGACGGCATCGACGTCGTCCAGTGCGTGCGGGTCGGTCAGCCCGCCGGGGTCGATGACCAGGCGGCGGCCGTCTTTCTCCGCGCGAACGCAGGCGTGTCCGAACTTCGTGAGGTGCATGGACATCTCGTGACTCCCCAAACTCTACAACCTCGTTGTACAACCAGGTTACACACTTCCCGTAGGGTGGGGACATGGACGATATTTCGCTGGCTGAAGACCTGCGGCAGGTGATCGGTGGGCTGGTCCGTGCGGTCCGGGCCGCGGACACCATGCCCTCCGGGGAGGCCGCCCTTCTCGGACACCTCGACCGCGGCGGACCGCGGACCACGGCCGACCTCGCCCACCTGCGTGGCGTGAGCCACCAGGCGGCTGCCAAATCGGTGAAGGAACTCCTCGGCGGTGGCCTGGTACGCGCCGAACCTCATCCGACTGACGGCCGCAAGGTCCTGTTGCACATCACGGACGCC
Organism: Streptomyces sp. NPDC093260; assembly: GCF_040683715.1. Classification (NCBI taxonomy): domain Bacteria; kingdom Bacillati; phylum Actinomycetota; class Actinomycetes; order Kitasatosporales; family Streptomycetaceae; genus Streptomyces; species Streptomyces sp. NPDC093260. Next base: position 57,816 of record NZ_JBFBEK010000021.1, on the reverse strand, counting down.
GGCCGCGTCCGCCTCCAGCGGGAACGCGCACAACGTGCCGACTGGCTCAACACCGCCATCGGCGCCGCACTCGACTCCGACGAGCAGCAGCAACTCCGGAACTGTGTCCAGCTGCTGGCCCGCCTGACCACCCACATCACCGGGCAGTGACAACGGGACGGAGCAATGCGCCGATCCGGCGCCGCCACTACCGGTCGAGTCCCTCGGCGGCGCGCCCGGCAAAGGTCAAGTCGTGGGCCGCGGCGTCGGCTTCCGCGAGCACGTCGGCGTGGTGCACGAGAAGCGGGAGAGCGAAACACTCCCTACCGGAGGTCACGGAAGAACGCGGTGATGTCGTCGGCGAGCAAGGCCGGTTCCTCGTGCGCGGCGAAGTGGCCGCCGCGGGGCATACGGGTGTAGCGCGTGAGGTGGTAGGTGCGCTCGACCCAGCTCCGGGGCGGTTGGGCGAGGTCCGCGGGGAACAGGGCGAGGGCGGTGGGGACGTCGACCCGCCGCACGCGCCGGGTGAGCTGGTGCGCGTACTCGTAGTACGGGCGGAAGGACGTGGAGATCGTGCCGGTGAACCAGTAGAGCGATGCCTGGGTGAGGAGGAAGTCGTCGCCGAAGCGGGTGGACAGGTCGCCGCCGCAGTCGGTCCACGCGCGGTACTTCTCAAGGATCCAGGAGAGCAGTCCGGCGGGCGAGTCGTTCAGTGCGGGTGCGAGGGTGAGGGGACGGGTGTTCTGCTGGTGCATGTAGCCGCCCTCCTCCGCCTGCCAGGCCGCGGCGGACGCGAGGTGGGCCTTCTCCTCAGGTGTGAGCGAGGCTGGGTCGTACTCGGCCGGGGCCGCCGCGGCGAGCAGATGGATGCCGACGACGGCCTCGGGGTGGGCCTCGGCGAGCCGTGAGGTGACGCCGGCGCCCAGGTCTCCGCCGTGGGCCGCGTAGCGTCGGAAGCCCAAGTGGTCGTGCATCAGCTGGTGCCAGAGGTCATGGGTCTGTTCGGCGTCGGTGAGGACGGGGCGCTGTGGCGAGAAGATGAAGCCGGGCAGGGAGGGGACGATGACGGTGAAGGCGCTGCCGGCGTCTCCTCCGTGGCGGGAGGGGGCGGCGAGTCGTTCGGCGAGCGCGGTGAGTTCCATGACGGTGCTCGGCCAGCCGTGGGTGAGCACGATCGGCAGGGCGTCGGGGTGTTCGGCGTCGTAGCGCAGGTAGTGCACTCGCGTGCCGCCGATGTCGGCGAAATGGGAGGGCAGTGCGTTGACGGCGGCTTCGTGGGTGCGCCACGTGTAGTCGGTGGCCCAGTACGTGACGAGGCGGCGGAGTTCGGCTGCGTCGGTACCCGCCTGCCAGCCGTCGACCGGCCAGGGCTCGGACCAGCGGGTGGCGCGCAGCCGGGTGCGGAGGTCTTCCAGGCCGGCGTCGGTGACCTCGATGACGGGTGCGCTGGTCGGCACGGGTGCTCCTTCGTGTGCGTGATGTGCAGGGGTACGGCGGCGGCGCCGTTCGCCTTCTGCGTGACTCACGTGAGTGGTCCTCCCGGCGCCCGCGAGGGTGGGGGCGGCGACCACGTTCAGGGCCGGGGACGGGTGTGCGTTCATCGGTACCGGGGCGTCGACGCGACGGAGGCTGTGTCGATCGCCTCCTCACACGCGCCCCGCGGGGTGTCCCTCGGGGCCCGCGAGAGTGAGGGACGCGGCCATGACGGCGGCTACCACCAGCAACGCCGGTGCGAGGCCGGTCCGGTCGGCGAGGGCGCCGAGCAGGGGCGGGCCGCAGACGAAGCCGCAGTACCCGATCGAAGTGATGACGCCGACGAAGACGAGGCAGGTCGACCGTACGGCGCTCGCGGTCTCGCGTGCGTACGAGCCTGCCGCGGCGCGGGGGGTCACTTACTCGGTCCGGCGGCCGGGCCGAGCGTCTGCACGAGGGCCGCCCGGGTCACCTCGGGCGGTTCCTGGTCGGTGGAGAGCAGTGTGTGCATGATCATTCCTTCCAGGAGGGCGTCGAGGCGGGCGGCGGCCTCGGGCCCGGTGAAGCGGGCCAGCACCGCCCGGCTGGAGCTGGTCCACCGCTGGGTCAGTGCGCGCAGCGCGGGATCGCGCAGCGCCGCCAGGTGCAGTTCGAAGCCGAGGACCGCGCTGTGGTGCCGGGACGGGCCTCCTCGGACCACCGTCACCAGGGCGTCGATCAGGTCTTCGCGCGAGGTCACCTCGGTGAACAGGGCCTCGTACTCGACGGTGCGCTGTTCGACGTACCGGGCGAACGCCTGCGTACACAGTTCGCTCAGGCTGGAGAAGTGATAGGTGACGGAGCCCAGCGGCACGTCGGCACGGGCGGCCACCTTGCGGTGCGTGATCCCGGCGACCCCGTCTTCGACGAGCACTTCCAGCGCGGCGTCGAGCACACGCTCCCGACGGCGCGGATCGTGCCGGCGTGTGCGTCGCCCGTCACCGCACGCCGCGCCTTGTTCTCCGGGTGTCTCCTTCGCCTGCACAAGAACAAACGTACACGATGTAAGGAACAGATGTTCTTATTCCGGTCGACGGGTGGCCGGGCGGTGGATCAGGCCGCGGTGAAGCCGCCGTCCGCAGCGAGTACGGCGCCGGTGACGAACGCGGATCGCGGGGACACCAGAAAGCACAGGACTTCCGCGATCTCGCGGGGCTGCGCCACCCTGCCCAGGGGGTGGGCGTTCCCGAAGGACGCGAGATAGGAGCGGCTGTCGGGGCGGAAGGTGTCGAGGAAGTCGGTCTCGACGACGCCCGCGGCGACGAGGTTCGCGCGGATGCCCAGGGGGCCGCCCTCCAGTGCGAGCACCTTGGTCAGCTGGGCGAGCGCACCCTTCGACGCGCTGTAGGCGACCCCCTCGGGCAGGCCCACGGCGGACGCGTAGGAGCCGGTACTGACGATGGCGCCGCCCCCGCGCTCCTCCATGGCCCGGAAGGCTTCGCGGGCGAAGAAGAAAGCGCCACGGGCGTTGACGTCCATCACGCTGTCCCAGTCCTCGGCCGTGGTGCGTGTGACGGGCTTGTTCAGGGTGCGTCCGGCGTTGTTGACCAGGATGTCCAGTCCGCCGAAGGCGTCGACGGCGGACCCGACCGCGCGGGCGGCGGTCTCTTCCGCGGTGACATCGCCGGTCACGGTCACGATCCCCGGAAACTCCCCTGCCAGCGAGGTCAGTTCGGGGCGCATGTCGAGGGCGACGACGTGGGCGCCCCGGGCATGGAGGAGAGCCACGGTCTCCTTGCCGATGCCGCGTGCGGCACCGGTGACGAGGGCGGTCCTTCCAGCGAACTCGGCAGCTTCGACGGACAGGGTCGTGGAGGTCATGCGGGTACTCCTTGAGGGGGTCGTGGTCGGGTGTCGGTGCCCGGCGGCGGATGGCTTCGTGGTGGGGCGGAGGGCCACTGCGTCAGTGGTTCCGGCTGTCGGCCCGGTGCCGGACGAGCAGGGCGGCGCCCAGACCGGCGAGTACGGCGGCGACGATGACGGCAGTGCCACGGGTGTAGCCCGCCAGAGGGTCGGAGCGGTCCACCTGCTGTTCGGCTTCGACGACCGCGGTGACGAGGGCGAGGACGACGGCACCGCCGATCTGCATGAAGGTGTTGAGCAAGGCTCCCGCCAACCCTTGGTCCCGGTCGGGCACCCCGGCCACCGCACTCATGTTCAGCGCGGGGAACGTCGCGGCGGTGCCGACCCCGTTGACGACCATGACAGGCAGGATCACCGTGAGAAATGGGCTGCCGGGGCCGATCCGGAAGAACAGCGCGTAGGACAGCGCGAGGAGCAGCATCCCGGCGGCGATCGTCCTGTGCACGCCGAACCGGGCGGCGAGCCGCCCCGCGAACGGCGCCAGCGCACCGTTGGCGAGGCCCAGCGGGACGAAGGCGCCGGCCGTCTGCAACGGCGTCCAGCCCAGCACGTTCTGCAGATAGAGCGTCGCGAGGAACGCGAACGACGTGTAGGCGCCCCACATCGCGAAGATCGTCAGGTTGGTGCGCGCGGTCGCACGCCGAGTGAGGAAGGACAACGGGACCAACGGCTTGCGTGAGCGGGACTCGACGCGGAGGAACAGGGCGAGCAGGCAGGCCGTGGCAGCGAAGAGGACCAGAGTGCGGGCGGACAGCCAGCCGTGCGCCGGAGCCTGCGTGAGGGCGTAGACCAGGAGGATCAGAGCTCCGGTGGCCGTCAGTGCACCGGGAACGTCGAGCTTCCCGCGGGCGCTGTCCCGGCGGTCCGCCGGGAGCAGGCGCAGCCCCGCGAGCAGTGCCGCCACGGCGATGGGCACCGGAAGCGCGAAGACGAGCCGCCACGACACTTCGGTCAGTGCCCCGCCGAGAACGAGCCCTCCGGTGAAGCCGCAGGCACCGGCGGTGGCGTACCACCCCAGAGCACGGCCTCGACGGGGGCCCTCCGGCCAGTTGGTGGTGATCAGGGAAAGGGCCGCCGGGGCCAGGAAGCCCGCGGCGATCCCCTTCACCAGCCGCGCCACGACCAGCAGGCCACCGGTCGGAGCGAGCGCGCCCAGCACACTCACCACGCCGAAGACGGCGACCGCGGTCAAAAAGGCGCGGCGTCGGCCGAACAGATCAGCGACCCGGCCGCCCAGGAGAAGAAACCCGCCGTAGCCAAGGGCGTAGGCGGACACGACCCACTGCAGGGAGCCCGACGCCATGTGGAGGTCACGCTGGATCGCGGGCAGTGCCACACCCACGTCGGACAGGTCGATCGCGTCCATGAAATGAGCCGCGCACAGCACCAGCAGGGCTGGCGTGCCAGGTATCGGCTGGATCTTCGCGACGGCCCCGGTTTCGCCGGCGGCGGTGGCGATTCCGTCGGTCTGTCTCATTGGTCTGCGTTCCTCCGGTGGCGGTCGAGTGGAACAGGGCCCGCGCCGCGCCCGACTCCGTGGGCGTTGGAAACGACGTCGCCGAGCCTGCTCATGAGGGCTTCTGCGCCCGGTCCTCGCGGTAGAGCACGAGGTGCTCGTGGTAGAGCACGCCGTCCCGGATGTCGCCCGTGGCGGTGAAGCCGGTGTCGTCGACGTAGTCGAGGTGGCTACCGGTCACCGTGTACCGGCCGGTGTACGCGCTGCGCCGGTCTCCCCGGGCCTCGTCGTAGCGCCCGTCCGGCAGCAGCTCTTGCCGGATGTGACCGTCCGCGGTCACCCACATGCCGACCACGTCGGCGTTCCCGGGACCGCGCTCGCTCCGTGCATCGCCTGTCATCAAGACTCCCTTCTCAGTGGGGCACCGGTGCCGTGCCCGACCGATTCTGCGCAGGTCAGCGCGGTGGTACCAGGGTGCTCTCTGCCTGGGTGCGGCACACCCAGGCAGAGAGCAGCCACCGGCCAGGGTCTTTCGTCTGGATCAGGCCGGACCAGGGAGCGGGGTCCGGTGAGGGGGCGCCCTCCCACGCCGTTCAGGCAGTGGGGGAACCTCGTGAGGCGGAGGAGGGCGTCATGGCGGAGCCATGGCGACCGACGACAACGCGGCGTGGGGGTCCCCCCTGCTCGAAGAGCTTGGAGGAACGGTGCCAGACCCCGCGAGCCCGGCACTCCGAACGAGAGGCCCTAGCCTGGAGGCCATGGACGACAACCACCTCGGGGAGTTCCTCCGCGCGCGCCGCGCCGGCCTGCGGCCACAGGACGTCAACATGGCCGGTCACGGGGTGCGCAGGGTCACCGGACTGCGCCGGGAGGAGGTCGCCGTCCTGGCCGGAGTCAACGCCGACTACTACACCCGGCTCGAGCAGGGCAGAGAACGTCACCCCTCGTCACAGGTGCTGGACGCGCTCAGCCGTGCCCTGCTGCTCGACACGGACGCCCACGACCACCTACACCGTCTTGCCGGGGTGTCGCCGGACGGCCGGGGTTCCCTGCACACCAGTGGGCAGGTCAGTCCCGCGCTGCGCCAGCTGATGGACGGCTACCCGCACACTCCGGCGTTCGTCATGAGCCGCGCCCTCGACCTCCTGGCCGCCAACGCCCTGGCCGACGCGCTCTACGCCCCCTTCACCCCCGCGGACAACCTGGCCCGCATGACCTTCCTCGATCCGGCCGGACGGCAGTTCCACCGAGACTGGGACCGGGCCGCCGAGGCGACTGTCGCCAACCTGCGCCAGGCGAGCGGCTTCGATCCCGAGCACCCGCGTCTGCGCCACCTCGTGGACACCCTGGCCGAGCACAGCGCGGAATTCCGGCGGTTGTGGGCGCAGCACACCGTGCGCGGCAAAACCCAGGACGCCAAGCAATTCCTCCACCCGGCCGTCGGACCTCTGTCCCTCACCTACCAGTCCTTCGACGTCCGCGATGCGCCGGGCCAGCAACTGGTCATCTACCACGCCGAACCGGCCAGCCCCTCCGCCCACGCCCTGACCCTCCTCGGCGCCCTGCACGCCAGCGAGAAGCGAGCCCCGTCCGGCTCAGCCGCGCAGTGAGTCCCGCAGCCCGCCCCGCGTCTTCCCGAGAACGAGGGCTGGCACCCCCGATCCAGTGCAGCTCGGGCGTGCCCTGGCCGGTGCCTGGTCCGCCGGGGCCCGGCATTCTCCCGGTCGCCGCCTGCGGTGGGTACCGCGGGGATGAGCAGGGCGACGGCGGCCGAGACCACGGCCGCGCCGCAACCGATGAGCCGACCGGTGCGGAAGTCGTTCTCGGAGCGGTCGTCCACGCGCGCTCGGCCGGGTACCGCGCGCCGGCCGGCGCCAACGAGCGCCAGGTCACCATCTCGGAGGGGGCAGGGCCGACGTGACGAGTGCATCTCGCCCCGAGGTGGTGTGACGTCCAGTGGTTGGCCCATCCCATGGTCGAGCCGAAGGCAGTCCCGACCTTGCGAGGCATCTCGTCGCACGTCTCGCTCGATCCCGGGCATTCGATGCGGTCCCGATCAGCCTGGGGGAGCGGCTCCCTCTGTTTGTCTCCACGGTCGTCAGGGCTGGTCAGCCCGCCGAGTGGCCTCATCGTGATCGATGAGGGACATCCCGGATGCCAGAGCGTGGGCGACATCGGCGAAGTACTGCTCGTCGGCATGAGGGGCAAGACCGAGCGGGACGCCCTGGCTGAGACCGACGAACAGTGCCCTGAGCGCGGTGATCAGGCGTCGGGCCTGTTGTGACGTCACGACGCTTCCGTTGTGCGACCTTCCGGTGAACAGCGCGATCAGATGGTTCTCCTGCGCCCGGACGGACGTGGCGAGCCGGGACCCGAGGTCGGGGTCATGCAGGGCCATGTCCAGCAAGGTGATCTGGAGTGACAGGCCGGACAGCGCATCCGGGGCGGCGCAACTGCGCCAGTAGTAGCGGGCGAAGGCGTCGACCGCTTCCAGCAGGTCAAGTCCAGCGGGAACCGCCTGCTCGATCTCCTCGTAGTACGGCCGCAGGTAGTCGGCGACCAGGGCGACCACCAGGCCGTTCTTGCTCCCGAACAGTGAGTAGATGGCGCCGGTGGTCAGGTCGGCGCGTTCGGCGATCTCCTCAAGCTTGGCCCGGTACCCGTCCCGGGAAACGACCTGGAACGCGGCGTCCAGCAAGGCGCTGCGGTTGCGTTCCCTGGCTTCCGCTCTCGTCATCCTCATAATTTGATTATTACCGTAATCTTGTTACGGAACCGGCGAGGCGATCTTTGAGGAGGACACTCATGACCCAGGTCGTGGCGTCGCGGGTGACCCGCCAGACGGCGGGGGCCATCGCCGATGGAGCCTTCAAGGTGGTGCTCGCCGCTGTCTGCATCGCCGGCGCCGCCCCACTCGGCCGGTTACTCGGCACGCCGACCTGGCTGATGGTCGTCTCAGGCGTGGCCTTGCTGATCGGCGGCGGCATCGAGATCGGATACACGCGCAGCCGGTCGACGCGCACCTACACGCAGCTCATGATCGCCTACGACAGCGGTTGGGTGCTGACGGCCCTGGCCGGCCTCCTGATGGCGCGGCAGGGCAGCACCGCCGGGGGTGAGGTCTGGATGGGGTATCAGACGGCCGCCCCGATCCTGTTCGCCGCACTGCTCATCGCCGCTGCCCCCGTGCGCATGACCTCGGGCGTTCAGCGCGACGCCTCGGGTTGAGCGAGACGGCGTGCCCGCCTCGCGTGAGGCAGCCCAGGCCAGGCACTCACGCTGCCTCACCTTGAGCGAGACCGGACAACCCGTCCGGATCGAATGGCTGCCGCCGCCCCGGCCCGAACGGTGACCAGGGCCCAGACCGGTACCGGACCGGTCAGGGGCGCAGCTGGGTACCGGCGGCCTCCTCCAACAGGGCTACGGCAAGGAGTTCGCCCTCCACAGGCCCGAAGCGCTCCAGGGCCAGCCGGTGGATGCGCAACACTGTGTCGGCCATCTCGTGCGGGGTGCCGAGGTCCCGGGCCTCGTCGGTGATGACCTTGAGCTGGTCGTGGATGCGGTCGAGCCCGTAGGAGCGAAGGTAGTCACCGGCGAACAGAGCCGGCAGGTCCCGGCGGATGAAGTCGCTCGCCGCCGCGCTGCCGGCCAGCGTGTCGCGCAGGGCAGCGAGGTCGATGCCCGCTCGGCGTCCGAGCAACAGGGCCTCGGCGGTCGCCGTGGCCTGCCCGAACCAGAGGAGGTTGACGAGGAGTTTCGTCGTGTAGCCGGTTCCCGGGCCGCCCATGTGGCGGATCCGGTCCGATGTCGCCACCGCCTCCAACAGTGGCCTGCACCGGTCGAGGACTTCAGGGGAACTGCCCACGAACAGCCGCAGGCGCCCGTGTTCGGCGTCGTCCGGGCTGCCGCCCATGGGCGCTTCGAGGACATCGACGCCGTGGGCCCCGGCTCGTTCCCGCAGCTCACGCGCGGCTGCGGGGGCGTTGCTCGTCATGTCGATCCACACCGCCCCAGGGGCCAGGGCGGCGAACACGGCATCCGGAAGAGCTGCCGCAGCCTCATCGGGCCCGGGAACCACGGTGACCAGTACATCCGCCCCGGCTGCGGCGGTCGTGACGGAGGGCGCCCAGTGCGCGCCCAACGAGCGGACCGCTTCTTCGCGTTCGGGACGCAGATCGGAGACGGTCACCGTGTGGCCCGCCGAAACGAAGCGTCCACACAGAGGTGTCCCCATTCGGCCGGCGCCGACGAGGGCTATGCGCGAGGGCAAGGAATCACCGCCATGGCAGTCGTGTGTCTGTCGTTTCCTCCGGCGCACCCGGAAGACCGCCGCAGTCCGGTCGCTTGGAGACACTATGGATCACCTGGGCACACTGCGGTCATCCTATGAGCCGGCAACGCGACCACGATCACGGACCTCCTCGCTGCTTTCCTGCCTCGGTGCCCTCGGCGGATCAGCGGGCCCCTCCCGAGGCTGGGGCCGGACGCCGTCGTCGCCCTGTACGGATCGGCCGCTGACTGCCGACCGAGTGCCCCGCGGGAGTCGTGCCCGGCGTCGGGCTATCCGGTCGGCCCGCTGTGCCGGGCACGTCGACACGGCGTTCGCCCGATCTGCTCCACTCCCCAGCTCCGCCGACCCACTGCCGCGGGTCGGACCGGCAGCACAGGCGCTTTGCGTTCCCGGAGATCGTCGGGAACAGGATCAACGGACACCCCGCAGACCCTGGCCAGATCACCGTCAACCGCCGGCACGCCGATCCCATGCTGAAACGATCAGTCAGGACAACGGCTGTTCCCAGGTGGCCGGTTCGACTGTCGACGACGCTGGTGGTCAATGCAGTGAGGCCGGCCTCGATCTGCGGGTCGTCGTCTTCTCGGCCGGCTTCTTCGCTGTCGACGGGAACGCCGCTGACGCCCACCCCGCGCGGCTCGACACCTGCCGTCACCACTGCGGAAACACCGCACCCGCAGGCGAGCCACCCGCGGGCCGCGTCCCCCGGGCCTCGCGGGACAGACCAGCTGAGCGCGCCCGGCGGTTGGCCCCTGAAGACGGTCAAAGGCGTAGGAGCCGGCGGGCGTTGCCGGAGGCGATCTTCCGCTTGTCGGCGTCCGGGAGGCGGGTCCGTTCGAGGGCGGTCACGGCCGCACGTGTCCTCTCGTAGGGGTAGTCGACGGCGAACAGCACGCTGTCCGCGCCGAGCACGTGCACGAGTGCTTCGATCACCGCCGGGGACAGCACACCGCTGGTCGTGGCGAGCACGTTCGTCCCGAAGTACTCGGACGGCTTGCGCCGCAGCGGGTGCGGCACGGTGAGGGTCGCGTAGCGCGAGTCGAAGCGGGAGAGCTGGAAGGGGAGGAACTCGCCGGCGTGCCCGAGGATCATCGTCGCCTCCGGATGCCGGTCGAACACCCCGGACATGACCACGCGCATGGCGTGCCCGCCGGTGGCGGCCTGCCAGCTCCACAACGCGCCGTCCAGCTCGGGATGGGCGTCGAGGACGCGCCAGCGGTCCGCGGGCGGCATGCCGGGGTGCAGGTACAGCGGTACGCCGAGTTCGCTCAGCACCGCCCAGACCCGGTCGAACGCGGGGTCGTCGAGGTACCGGCCCTGGATGTGGTCGTTGACGAGTGCTCCCTTGAACCCGAGGCGTTCGACGGTTCGGCGCAGCTCCGTGACGGCGGCGGCCGGGTCCTGGAGCGGGAGCGCCGCGAAGGCGGCGAACCGGCCAGGGTGGGCGTCGACGATCTCGGCGAGGTGGTCGTTGACGTACCGGGCGTTGTCCACCGCACGGGCCGGATCGGTTTCCGCCTCGATGCCCGGGACGGTGAGGGAGAGCACCTGTACGGCGATGCCGTTGGCGTCCATGTCGGGCAGCCGCAACCGCGTGACGTCGGGCAGCCGGGCGGCCATGTCCGCAAGGAAGGCCGGTTCGATGTTGTCCGGCACCGGCGTCGGCGGCCGCCGGTCTGTCAGGCCCGGGATCGCGATGGCCTCCTCTACGGCGACGTACCCGCGCATCAGGCGCGTCCCACCGGGACGAGGATCCCCGCTGCGCGGGTCGGCCGCTCGGCCTCGTCGAGCATCAGCGCCGCGACGGTGGCCCGGGAGGCGTGCGGCGGCAGGACGGGCTTCGCGTAGTCCTCCAGCGGGATGTTGCGGCGCCTGGTGCTGACGCCGCCGGCCCACAGGTCGGGGGCGTGGAAGACGGTCGCGCCGCTGTCGAGGGCGATCGAGTCCGCGGCGGCCTTCTCCGCCAGTTCCTCGCCGACGAAGGCCTTCATGACCCACTGGTAGATCCCGCCGCCGGCGCCGACGGAGGAGCCGGAGCCGAGCGCGCCGAGCCACAGGGTGCGCACCGGGACGTCGGCGAGGACGCTCGCGCCGGCGACGAGCGTTCCCCCGCCGTCGCCCTTGCCGATGCCGAGGGCGGAGACGACCACGTCGACGTCCGTCAGGTCCGGGAACGCGGCGGGGGCGGTGACGTCGGCCTGGCGGATCTCCACGGTCGGCTGCCCGGGCGCCGGGCGGGCCCCCGGTCGGCGGACCAGCGCGACGACCTCGTGCCCGCGCTGAAGGGCCTGTTCGACGACGAGGCGGCCGACCCTGCCGGTCGCCCCGAGTACGGCGATGCGCATGCTTCCTCCCACATAACTGAACACCCGTTGGTTATGTAAGTGAACAAGTGTTGGTAACCGATGTCAAGGCAGGGGGTCAAAGGCGAGGGAGCTGGAGACGGGCACGCGGCCGGCGGTACAGTGAACGACTGTTGCCGAACGCCCGGAGTACGCCTGTGAGCAGCAAGGAAGCCGCCCCCCGCCGACGGAACCCACGGGGCCAGGGGCAGGTCCTCAAGGCCGAACTGGTGGAGGCGGCCGCCCGGCTGCTGGCCACGCTCGAACGGCCCGAGACGCTCACCCTCCGACAGGTCGCCCGCGAGGTCGGTGTCGCCCCCGCGAGCATCTACGGGCACTTCCCCGACCTCGGCGCGCTCGTCCAGCACGTGCTGCGGCTGCGCTACGACGAACTCGCCGCGGTGATGCGCACGGCCGCGGACGGCACCGAGGGGCCCCTGGCCGACCTGGTCGCCCGGTGCGCCGCCTACGTGCACTGGGGAGTCGATCACCCCGGGCCGTACCGCACGCTCTTCGGCGGTGGGATGCCCGCCGAACTGGTGCCCACGAACGCCCACGGCGCGGGAGAGGAACTGCTCGGATCCGTCGTCGCTTCGCTGGCCGGTGCCCGGCAGGACCAGCCTGAACACCAGGACCGTCACGAACACCGGGACCGTCGCGGCCCCGAGCAGGACTGGCAGGCCGGCCTGCTGCTCTGGACCGCCCTGCACGGCCTGGTCGCGCTGTACAACGCGCACGGGAACATGCCCTGGCCCGACCTGACCGACCTCATCGCGCAGACCCTCGCCCTGCACACCGGAAGGCCCGTCGACGAGATCGTGGAGCTCGCCCGGACGGCGAACCGCCCCACGTAAGCGGCTCACGCCGGCAACTCCGCACGGCCCCGATCGATCCAGGACCCAGCAGACGGGCCCGTGCCAGGTCGTGCCCACGACCGTCCCGTCCGAAGGGACGCGGCCACCTTCCCAGCGTCGTCCTCGTCAGCTCCTGCGCGTCCGGGGCGCACAGTGGACGCGGAAGGACGGCGGCCGGGACGCCGGCGGTGAAGCTGTGATGGCCGACACCACGAGGTCGGGACCTCACGTCGACCTACCAGGGGATGGAGCCGACCGCCGAGCCCGGGCTCTCCCCGCTCATCTGCACCGCGGAGCCCGGTCCGCCCAGCCAGAAGCGCCTGCGCGCCCGCAACGGCTCGCGAACCTGCCAGCGTCGCCGGCCTCTGGTGCGGCTCCAGCACCGCGCGGTGCTCCGCACGCGTGAGGCGCCCACGCGATGTGCGCCACCGGCGGCGGGAACATCAGGTCGACGCCGGGCCAGGGCGTCCGCGTGTTCTCGGTCCTCGGCGACCTGCTGTGGGCGACGAGCCCGCCAAGACGGACGCTCTGTGCTGAACACGACCGGTTCAGTCGAGTTCCGGCAGCCGCGCCATGCCGGTTCACCGGGTTCGCCCCGTTTCGTACAAGGGGTTGTCACGGATCATCAACTCGCCTGTCACAGCGCCATCTTGATTCGACCCGCGTCGCAACGGCCCGCCCGGAAGCAGGCATCCCCAAAAGCGAACGACAGCGGCTCGCCAGTCCGAGCGGGCCGGACAAGACCACTTCGCAGGAGCGCACATGCGTGTCAAGAAGATCTCCGCCCTCGCCGTGATCGTCGCCGCGGCCGGCCTCTCGCTGACCGCGTGCGGTGGCAGCGGCGGTTCGAGCACGGCCGCGCAGAGCAGCACGGGGACTTCCGCGAGCAGTTCCGCAGGCGGCCAGGGCACCACCGGCGCCTCCTCCGGCACCTCCAGCGACACCGACGGCGGCACGGGAACCACCACCAGCGGCCGGAAGGACACCGGCACCGGATCCGGCACCAGCGGCGGCACGGGGAAGAAGGCCGCCGCCCGGACGGGGACCACCGCGTCGGGCGCCCCGTGCAAGACCGAGCACCTCGGCTTCAGCGCCGCCCCCGCCGGAGTCAAGAACGAGATCGTCGTCAACCTGAAGAACACCGGCTCCACCACCTGCAGCATGCACGGCTTCCCCGGCGTCCAGCTCCTCGGCCCCGACGGCCTGGGCGACGAAGGCCCCGACGCCGCCCGCACCGACACCACCGCACCCGCCGTCACCATCGCCCCCGGCGAGGAGACCCGCTTCCTCCTCCACTACATCCCCGACACCAGCGGCTCCGGCAAGACCTACACCAGGCTCGCCGTCACCCCGCCCAACGAAACCGTCTTCGACGTCATGAACCTCGACGGCCTGAAGATCACCGTCCCCGCCACCGCCGGCAACGCCCCCGACGTCTACGTCGACCCCGTCGGTTACCACACCGGCACCGGCAAGTGACTCCGGCGTCAGCCGGCGGGGCCACGGCACGTGTGCCGACGCCGAGGGTCCGCAGCGGGGCCGGGGTCGCCGCCGAGTACACGGGTCGGACACCGCCTGCCCCGTGCTGGGTCCGCCGACTACACCGTGGGCTGCCCGGTCCAGCCGAGCGGCGGAACCCCGGGTCAGTGCTTCACGGACGACACCCATCACCACCACGTCCACCGCGGCCACCACACATGAGCAGTCAGCGCGCGACCTGGCACTCCGGCAACACGGCCTGCGCTTCGCCCTCTCACCCCGCTGGATAGGGTCGTGCCGTGGATCGCAGCAGGAGAGCGCAGGAGCGCGTGCCAACCGCGCAAGCCGGGGGTGAGCTGCCGCCCCGGACGGCGCGGGCGCTGTGGTGGGGGTCGGCCGTCCTGGTACTCGGCGTCCTCGGCACGTCGGTGCTCGTCGCCGGTGCGGAGCACGGCAGTCGACTGCCCGCGGCCGTGGCGCTGGTCCTCGCCCAGGCCGGCGCCCTGAGGTGGCAGGCGCGTGTCCCGCTCGCCGTACTGGCCGTGAACACGGTGACGGGCATCGCGGTGTGGGCGCTGCTGCCCGCGGTGACCCTGACGGGTGCGCTGCTCGCGGCGCAGATCACCCTGTGCGTGCTGTCGGCGACCAGGCCGCGGCGGGTGTCGGCGCTCGCGCTAGCCGCGATGTGCCTGCCGGCGGCGCCGGCGTGGGCGGCGGGCGGCTCCGCGGGCCTGACCGTCTACCTGCTGACGGTGGTCCTGGCGTGGACCGCGGGGCAGTGGCGTGGGGCGCAGCAGGAACGGACGAGGGCGGAGATGCGCCGCGCCGTGGTGGAGGAGCGGGCGCGCATCGCGCGCGAGGTGCACGACGTGGTGGCGCACACCCTGTCGGTGATGGTGGTGCAGGCGGGCGCCGCGGACGACGTGTTCGCCGAACGGCCCGATCAGGCACGTCAGGCGCTGCGGGCCATCGAGGCGGGTGCCCGGTCCGCGCTGGGCGAGCTGCGTCAGATGCTCCGGGCGTTCCGGCCCGAGGCCGGCGAGGACCTTCCGGAGGAGCGCACGCCGGGGCCCACGCTCGCGCGTCTGGACGACCTGGTGGAGAGCGTGCGGGCGACCGGGATGACCGTACACGTGCACACGGAGGGCGCCACGGACGGACTGCCGGCATCGGTGGACCTGGCGGCGTACCGGATCGTCCAGGAGGCCCTCACCAACACGCTGCGCCACGCGGTCGGCGCTGACGAGGTGAGCGTACGGGTGACGGGCGACAGGGAGTGCGTGAGGATCACCGTGGTCGACAACGGGCGTACGGCGAGGAGTCCTGAGGCCGCGCCCAAAGTGGGCCGCGGCCTGGTGGGGATGAAGGAGCGCGCGCGGCTCGTCGGCGGCAGCGTGCACGCCGGTCCGCTGCACGCAGGCGGGTTCAAAGTGACGGCGCTGCTGCCGGTGGAGGGCGCGTCATGACCCTGCGGGTGGTGGTGGCCGACGACCAGGCCATGGTCCGAACCGGGTTCCGCATGATCATCGACGCCCGTGACGACCTGGAGGTGGTCGGTGAGGCGTCCGACGGACGGGAGGCGGTGCGGCTGACGCGGGAACTGGTCCCCGACGTGGTGCTCATGGACGTGCGCATGCCCGTAGTCGACGGCATCGAGGCGACCCGGCAGATCGCGGCGAGCGGCGTCCGCACCCGCGTCCTGGTCCTGACCACGTGGGACGTCGACGCGCACGTGGTGGCCGCCCTGCGGGCCGGGGCGAGCGGCTTCCTGCTGAAGGACATCCGCCCGGGAGAGCTCGTGGACGCGATCCGTCTCACCGCGCGCGGCGACGCGCTGCTGGCACCGGCCGTCCTCAGCCGCGTCCTCGACCGGTTCCTGCGCACCACGTCCGATCCGGCCCCGCCGCCTCCCCTCGCGGGCCTCTCCGTCCGCGAGCGGGAGGTGCTCACCCTGATCGGGCAGGCGTTGTCGAACGCGGAGATCGCCGAGCGGTTGCACCTGTCGGAGGCCACCGTGAAGAACCACGTCACAGCGGTGCTGCGCAAGCTGAACCTGCGCGACCGGGTGCAGGCCGTCGTCGCCGCCTACGACCACGGCCTCGCCCGGCCACGCCGACCCTGACCGCCTCCTCCTCGAGGAGGAGCCCGAGCCGCACTCCTCCCACGGTCCCAGCGCCGGCCCCCTCCTGCGGCCGATGCCCGGGCGGGGCGCCCGGCCCTAGCGTCGAGGTGTGACCGACGACCTGGCCTGCGCGATGTACCTGCTCGCCCACGACGAGACAGCCGAGGGCCCCTACGACCGCTCGCGGACCGCCCTGCTGGTCCGTGCCGCCGCCGTGACCGACCTCGCGGTGCGCGGCCGGCTGGAGGAGGACCGCGGCACGGTCACCGTGTCCGGCACGGCGCCGACCGGCAGTCCCGTCCTCGACCGTGTCCTGCGCGACGCCGCCGCCGGACACAGCTGGAAGCACCTCCTGCGCCGCCACCGCAAGCGGACCCTGACGGACGTGGAGGACCGGCTGGCCTCGACCGGACTCCTGGGCGTGACCGCGCCCCGCACCCGCTTCGGCGCACGCCGGCTGACCGTGACGGATCCCGCCGTGACCGCCGCGCTCCGCGCACGCGTGTCCGCGGCACTGCACGGGAACGGCCCCGTGCGGGAACTCCCCGCCGCCGACGCCGCGCTGCTGGCGCTGGCCGCTGCGGGTGGGGTCCGAGCGGTCGTCTCCCGCCGGGACAGGAAAGCGTTCCGGAGCCGGGTCGACGCCTGCACGGGCGCCCTTGCCGCCCTCGCTCCCGGCTTGGAGCAGGCCGTACGCGCACTGCCGACGACCATGATCGCCGCACAGGGCGGTATGGGCGGCGGCTGACCGAAGGGGACACCGATGACCATCCACCGCGTCCTGACCATGCTGGGGTGCGCCCTGACGGCCGTCCTCGCGACGGCCTGGTCCGCAGCGCCACCCGACCGACCCGACCGACCCGACCCACCGGCGACGGTACGCACCCACGACGGAGTGGTGCGAGGTGCCGTCCGCGACGGCTACCGCACCTTCGACGGCATCCCCTACGCGGCGCCGCCCATCGGCCGGTTGCGCTGGGCACCACCGCACCCGGCGGCTCACTGGTCCGGCGTGCGGGACACGACCCGGCCCGCGAGCGCCTGCCCGCAGCCGCCCGGCGAGGTGCCCGGTGGCAGCACCGACGAGGACTGTCTCCACCTGAACGTCACGACACCGCACGGCGCCACGCCGGGACGCCCGCGGCCGGTCGTCGTGTGGCTGCACGGCGGCGGCTTCACCACCGGGGCCGGCAGCTCGTACGACGCCCATCGCATGGCGACCCGCGGCGACGTCGTGGTCGTCACCGTCGACTACCGCCTCGGAGCCCTTGGTTTCCTCGCGCACCACGGCCTGCCCGGCTCCGGCACCTTCGGCCTGGCCGACCAGCAGGCGGCCCTGCGCTGGGTGCGCACCGAGATCTCCGCCTTCGGCGGCGACGCGCGCGACGTGACGCTGGCCGGGGAGTCGGCGGGCGGCTACAGCGTCTGCGCCCAGCTCGCCTCACCTGCCGCGGCGGGGCTGTTCGACCGGGCGATCATCCAGAGCGGTCCTTGCACGGGGCGCCCGGACCTGCCTTTCGCCCCGTCGTCCGTCCCCCTGTCCTCGGCGCGCGCGGCGGGCACGGACTTCGCGGCGAAGGCCGGCTGCGGCGCCGTCCGTGACGTCATGGCCTGCCTGCGGCGCGTGGACGTCTCCCGGCTCCTCACGGCCCAGAGCGCCGAACAACAGCCCGCGTATGCCACGCCGTTGCTGCCGAGCGACCCCGCAGCGGCCGTCGCCGCCGGCCGCTTCCACCGTGTCCCCGTGCTGCTCGGCCACAACCACGACGAGGGCAACGGGTGGGCCGCCGGGATCATCCAGGCCGGTTATCCCGTCACTCCGCAGAGCTGGCCCGACGTCGCGGTCGCCTTCTTCCCCGCGCCGGGGAAGGCGCGGGCGATCGTGCGCGCGTACCCGGTGCACCGCACCGACGGCGGGCCGGTGTTCGGCGCGGTGATCGGCGACGCGGACTTCGCCTGCCCGACGGCACGCACCGGCGACCTGCTCGCCGCACATGTGCCCGTCTGGCGCTACGAGTTCGCCGACGAGCACGCCCCACCGCTCACCCCGGGCACACCACCGTTCCCGCTCGGCGCACCGCACGCGAGCGAACTGCCGTACCTCTTCGACCTCGGCGGCCGCCCCCGCGAGATGACGGCGTCACAGCATCGGCTGGCCGACACGCTGATCGACTACTGGACCGGCTTCGTCCGCACCGGCGACCCGAACGGACCGTCGTCGCCGCGCTGGCCCCGGCAGACCGTGCTCTCACTGGCGCCGGACCACATCGCCCCGACGTGGACCGTGGAGGCGCGCCATCACTGTGCGTTCTGGAACGCTCTTGAACGATCGAGGACCTGACCCGTGGTCATCCAGCACAGGCACGACCGCGGCCTCCTGCGGGCACACGGCCGCGGCGACCGGAAGCAGCGTGATCGCGTGATCGAAAAGGGTTTGCGGACGGGGGCTGCGGTCGGACAGACGTTAACGCCGGGCCTCCACCGCGAGGGTTGAGGGGCCACGACAGCGAGAGGAGGGGTAGGCCCATGATCCTCATGATCAGCGCGCTTGTCTCCTCCCGGGGTGCGGACCGCGTCCGGCCCCGGAGCGGACGGGCGTCCTCACCGGAGCGTGCCTTGACCGTGAAGACGAACGACCTGCCAGGCGTGCGATCACCGGAAACGCAGAGCTCGGCTCCTTCTCCCAACTGCCTGCATCCTCGACGAGGAACTGGCGGACGACCTTGCCGCCGGCCGCCGGCGTTGAGAAACGGTTCACGGGAGGCGTAGCAGCATGGCGGTGAGGACGAGGGCCAGCAGGGCGACGTAGCCCCGGGCGTGGACCCGGTCGGCGACACGGGGCGGCCTGCGGCGCAGCAGGACGACGACGGGCACGGCTCCCAGCAGGAGCAGTGCGACGGCCCCGAGGTCGACGGAACCGGCGGCGAGCAGGAGCGCACCGCCGTCCACGGTGTCGCCCGCCGCGGGGGCCGTCGCCAGGAAGAGCGCGCAGGCGGGGGCGCTGATGCAGAGAGTGAGGGGATTGGCGAGCGCGGTGGCGGCAGCCATCGGCAGCCCTGAGCGGCGCAGCAGCGGCACCGTCAGCACGCTGCCGCCGACACCGAGGAACGAGGCCACCGAGCCGATCGGCACGCCGAGCGTGGCGGGGACGGCGACGGTCCCGTCCCCGGCCGGGCCGTCGTGCGCGGGGCGCAGGAAGCCCGGCCGTACGAGTACGTCGACGAGAGTGGCGGCCAGGTAGAGGACGAAGCCCCAGGTGGTCAGCCTCGGGGGTGCGAACGTCGCCGCGACGGCTCCGCCGAGCCCTCCGACGCCGAGCAGCGCCAGCAACGGGATGCGGTGCCGCAAGCCGGTCAGCAGCGATCTCGGCGTGGCGGCGGTGGCGACGGCCGCGTTGACGACCATGACGAGGGAGGAGGTCGCCACGGCGACCGTCGAGGCGGCGGGGCCCGCGGCGGCGTCGGCGCAGACGACGACCGGGACGGTGACGAAGCCGCCGCCGAACCCGAAGAGCACGGTGGTCAGCCCGGTCAGCATGCCGATGGCGAGGAGAAGTACAACAGTCACACGGTCAGGTTCAGCGGGCGGTCCCTGTGCCGACAATCGAAGGAGAAACCGATGCTTTCGAGTTTCGGCCCTAGGCTGGTGGGATGCGCAATGCCTCGCTCGCCGCGCTGGACCACCTGCCCGCCAAGGTGCTCCCCATCGCGACCGACTACCCGCCCGGCACCTTGCTGACCTGGCACGAGCACCGGCGTGCCCAGTTCCTGTACGCCGCCACCGGGACGATGCTGGTGGAGACCGGCGAGGGGGCCTGGACGGTGCCGGGCGAGCGGGCCGTGCTCATCCCGCCCGGGACGCGCCACCAGGTGCGGATGCTGGACGTGCGGACGTCGAGCCTGTACATCGAGCCGGACGCGGTGCCGTGGTGGCCGCGGTCCTGCCGGGTGGTCGAGGTGGCGCCGCTGCTGCGGGAACTGCTCCTCGCCGTCGCGGACCTCGACGCCGACTACGCGGCCCGCGACCGGGACGGCGCGCTCGTCGCGCTGATCCTCTGCGAACTGGCGACGCTCACCGAGGTGCCCCTGCACATCGCCCTGCCGCACGAGGCCCCCTTCGACGAGCTGTGCCGCCGCTATCTGGCCGGCCCGGACATCGCGGTGACGAACGCCGTGTGGGCGCGGGCCGCCTCGATGAGCGAACGCGCCTTCACACGCCGCTTCCGGCGGTTGACAGGCGTGAGTCCCGCCGCCTGGCGGGCCAGGGCCAGGTTGCTGGCCGCCGTCCCGCTGCTGCGCCACACGTCCGTGACGCAGGTGTCGGCGCTGCTCGGCTACTCCTCCCCGGCCGCGTTCTCCTACGCCTTCTCCCACGCCTTCTCGGTGCCCCCGTCGTCGTTGAGACACTGAGCAGGCCGCGGAGATCCAGGGGTGGCTGCGCGGCAGCCAGCGGGAGTGAGCGACCTCAGCGGCCCGGACGACGTTCCGTCCCGGGGCCACTGCGGGGAGGGACGCCGTCGGACGGTTCGATTTCCCCCGCGAAGACGATGATCTGGTCGATGAGGCTCCGTCGCAGATGGACGACGTCCGTTCCGGCCAGGCGGGGACCTCCGTCCGGCATGGTGAAGACCCACTGGTACCGCGCCCACTCGTCGGGCATGTCCACCGCCGAGCAACGCACCATCGTGCCGGTCCCCGCCGGGTGGCGCCGGATGTCCCGCACGAACCGCTCGACCGCCGCGATTCCTTCGCTGCGACCCAACGGCCCCCAGAACACCACGTCTGAGGTCAGGGCCTGGGAGAGCAGCGCAGTCACATAGCTGTCGTCCGAGGCGTTGAACGCGGAGATGAACGTGTCGATGGCGGAGCGTGCGATCTCTTCCTGCATGCCCCAGTAATACCAGCCGCTTCGCGCGCGCTCGTGCCGCGAAGCGCCTTCCGATCACGGTGAACATCCCGGGCACAGCATCCGCAACAGAACCTGATCTCCGTACGGCGCGTAACGGTGCTGGTCAGTGAAGACCAGCAGTGGCGGCACCTTCTCCGCATGAGGCGCCCTCAACCAGCCGGACCGAGTTCGTTCTTGAACCGAGTATGGCTGTTTTTGCCGCATAGTAGGGCTTCGCGGGCGCAAGAAGAGACAGACCGGGCAGCGGGGTCGCCGCGCTGGCGTTGCGGATGTCCACCGAGCGCGGTTTCGACGCGGCGACGGTCAACGAGGCCGCCGAGGTGTCCAGGGCCACCCTCTTCGCGTCCTGCCCGACCAAGGGAATCACTCGCCCTCCACGGCGTGGGCGGCGACGACCTGGCCGGGATCGTCGCCCGGCGGCCGGCCGACCGGACGTTCCTGGCGGCGCTGCGAGCGGGGGCTTGTGCGGCACGGGGGTCAGGGGCCGTGCCGCACAAGCGGTCAGTGGCCGATGGCTGCCATCTCGCTCTGGCGGGTGTCGGCTTCGGTGCGCAGGACGCGCGCGCCCACTGCGGTGGTCACGCACAGCAGGGTCAGCAGGACGAAGGCGTGGCCGAGGGCGACGAGGTGGGTCAGCCAGCCGATGACGGCGGGGCCGGCGAGCATGCCGACGTAGCCGAGTCCGGCGACGCGGGAGACGTTGGCGCCGGCGGCGGCTGGGTCGGCGTGCCCGGCCGCGCTGAACAGCTGCGGGACACAGCCCGACAGGCCCAGCCCGAACAGTGCCCAGCCGGTGAACGCGGTCCACATCCACGGCCCCAGGGCCACGAGCGTGATGCCGACGGCGGCCGTGGCCGCGCCGTGGCGCAGGATCGCCATGGAGCCGAACCGGGCGACGCATCGGTCCGCGAGCAGCCGGCCGAGGGTCATGGCCGCGGCGAAGGTGCCGTACGCGAAGGCGGCCGTGCCCGCGGATGCACCGAGGACGTCCTTGAGGTGCAGGGCGCTCCAGTCGTTGGCGGCGCCCTCGCACAGCATGACCATCAGTGCCAGGACGGCCAGCAGCCAGACACGCCCCGAGCTGCTGCGGCGCCCGGCGGCCGGTGCCGCCTCGGGCTCCGTAGCGGAGCCGGAGTCGGGGCTCTCGGCGGCGGGCAGCAGGGCGCGCGCCGAGGCCAGGGCGATCACGACGCCCACGGCTCCCACGGCCGCCATGCCGGCGGCAGGGCCCAGGCCCGCGCTCGCCGCCCCCGCGCCGACGAGCGAGGCGAGGACGCCGCCGACGGAGAACGTGGCGTGGAAGCCGGACATGACGGGCCGCCCGTAGGCCTTCTCCACGTGCACGGCGTGGGCGTTCATGCTCACGTCCAGGCAGCCGTTGCAGAACCCGAAGACCAGCAGTGCGCCGGCCAGCGTCCACGGATCCCGGGCGACACCGGGCAGGACCAGGGCCGCGCCGCACAGGATGCCGCTGGCGGGGACGACGACGCGCGAGCCCAGGCGGTCGGTCAGGGGGCCGGCCACCTGCATCCCGCTGAAGGCTCCGAGCCCGAGCAGCACCAGCAGGCCGCCGAGGGTGGCGTGGCTGATGCCCACACGGTCCTCGATCGCGGGGATGTGCACCACCCAGGCGCCCATCAGGGTGCCGCACAGGACGAAGTAGAGGTAGGTCGCCACACGGGCGGCTCGAAGCGAACGTTCCATGCCACCCACCGTAACGAACATTAATGATGTTCGTAAGACGGTGTATCGAACAGATCAGTTGTTTGTTATCTGGTGGTGTTCAATCGCGGTATGAACCACGCAGACCGGCACGGACTGATCGCCAAGGCCGTCAGGGACTCCGGCGGCGCCACGGTCCAGGAACTCGCCCAGCTGACCGGCGCCTCGGAGATGACCATCCGCCGCGACCTCGACACCCTCGCCGCCCAGGGCGTTCTCGAACGCGTCCGCGGCGGGGCACGCACTCTGCTGCTCCGCGGCGAGGAGCCCCCCTTCGCACTGCGCGCCCACGAGGCCGTCGACGCCAAGCGCCGGATCGCGGCCGAGGTCTCCGCGCTCATCGCCGACGGTGAGAGCGTCCTGCTGGACAGCGGCACCACCTGCCTTGAGGTCGCCCGCCTCCTGCGCGACCGGCCCGTCACCGTGATGCCGCTGTCCCTCCAGGCCATCCACCTGCTCGGCGAGACACCCGGCCCGGCCACGCTGGTCGTGCCCGGCGGACAGCCCCGCGCCGCCGAGGGAGCCCTCACCGGCCCCCTCACCCTCGCCTCCCTTGCCGCCCTGCGGTTCGACACCGCCGTCATCGGCTGCTGCGGACTGAGCGCGGCCGACGGCCTGACCGCCTACGACCTCGACGACGCCGCGGTGAAGAAAGCCGGCATCGCCTCGGCCCGCCGCACCATCGTCGCCACCGACGGCGCCAAACTCGGCCGCACCGCCTACGCCCACGTCGCCCCCGCCGCCCTCCTGCACACCCTCGTCACCGACTCCACCGCACCCGCCGAAGAGGTCACCGCACTCGAAGGCGCCGGCACCACCGTCAAGACCGCCTGACCGCTTTGCCGCGCGGGCCCACCATCTCGCGCGCGCAACAGGTCGGCGTTCAGGTGGTGGCGGGCCGTCCCGGCCGGCGGCAAGGCGACGTCGGGCAATTGAACCGGTCGAATCCGCCTTGACTGCCCGCCCACGAAAGACGAACCAGCCCCGCAGACCGGTACCGCGGCAGCCGCCGTTCAACGTTCGTGATCAATGAAACTGGCGCTATGACCGGTATGCCACATACAGGCAATGTCGGTTGGCTGGAAATCGCTTGTGACTGGCTCGTCTGGCGCTGAATGATGTGGGTTCTTCAACATCAACTTCCACAAAGGCGAGGTCACAGGTGAAGACGCGAGGCAAGAAGGCGGCGTCCATGGCGGCTGCGGCGACGGCGCTGGCCACCGGGCTGGTCCTCGCGGGGCCGGTGGGTTCCGCGAGCGCCGCTCCGGACGTCTACTTCATCACGTACACGTACACGGACGGTTCGGCCCGCGTGGAGGTCTACAACAACGGCGACTTCGCCGGCTACGGCGCCTGGGCGGCCAACCCGGGAGACTTCGGTTCCTCGACCGGGGACACCTTGATCGCCTACGACAAGCTGGCGGACGGCTACGGCATCGAAGCGACCCTGAGCGACGGCCGTAAGGCCACGACCCGCGGGCACTCGTCGCCGTACACCGACGTGACGACGGGCAACCTCGACGAGGGCGCCACGCGCACCCTGAAGGTCTGCCTCGTCAAGGACACGTTCAGCGACTGCAAGACCGGCGTCGGCGTGCACGCCTGACCTGCGGTCGGTCCCGCCCCCGGCGTGACCTGACGTGCGCCGGGCCCCCGGCGTGGGCGGCGCTCCGTGCCACCCACGCCGGGGGCCGCACGTCCCTCACGCCCCGCCGGCTCGCCCGGCCCGCCGCTCCGCCACGCATCCGACGCGGCAGCCGGCCCAGGCGCACGCGCGGCCCAGGCCGGCAGAAGGCCCGGCCGGGGCCGCGGACGAGACGTGATCGTGAAGAGCGGTCGCCTACGCGGCGGATGGCTCTGGAGGGCTTCAGCCGAACGATCGTCCCCGCAGGCAACAGGTGAGGCCCGGGGGACACTGCCCCTCCACGATCACACCCCGCACGACACGTGCCGTCCGGTGGTTGTTCGCGTCCGCCCCGGACGAGGCGGAGTGCCGCGGGCCGGCCCGCAGGGAGGGCACTCACGGGGGGCGAGGCCAGGAATGGCTGTCTGGCTGTGCTGCGGCGCTGTTCCGGGTCTGTTCGCCCGGCGAGGGGACGGAGAGCTGTGACGGAGAGCGCGGTGTCACTGGTGCGGCTGATGCAGGCCGGTCACACGGCGGCGCTTGAGCGGCTTCCGCAGCTGATCGCCGGCCACGCCGCCGCAGCGGGCTCGTACGACGTGTCGTAGGCACGGTCACCGCACGGCGCCCGCGGCACGCCGGCCGCGAGCGAGGACGTCGCCCGCGGCATGACCGCCGAGCAGCTCCGCTGGTCCAGTCGGCGGAGGTCGTCATGCGATACGCCGCTCCCGGGAGCCGGAGGCGGCCGGCCCGGAGGTCGTCGCGGCGTCGTGCCTGCGGCTGTGCGGCCTGGGTGGCAGGCGGTGCCCGCCGCCCGGGAGATGGCGCGAGGCCTGACGCGCCTCCGGGCATGAACTGACGGCACCACAGGCCCGGATGCTTTGTCCTCTCAGTGGAAGAAGTTCACGGGAATCTGTGCACAACTTCTTCCCAGACCCGGCGGCCACTGCTACGTTCCCTGTCGAAAGCCCGACACCGGTGGCCGAAAAGGGCGGGGAGGGGCACGTGAGACGCATGACGGCTCGACCGGCTAACGCGCACCAGGCCCGCCTGCTGAAGCTGCTGCGTGACGGTGGCCCCAACTCCCGTGCCCAGCTGGGCGACCAGGTCGACCTGTCCCGGTCCAAGCTGGCGGTGGAGGTGGACCGGCTGCTGGAGACGGGCCTGGTGGTGGCCGACGGACTCGCCGCCTCGCGCGGCGGCCGGCGCTCCCACAACGTCCGGCTCAGTCCCGACCTCAGGTTCCTCGGTGTCGACATCGGCGCGACCTCGGTCGACGTCGCCGTCACCACCCCGGAACTGGAGATCCTCGGCCATCTCAACCAGCCGATGGACGTCCGTGAGGGCCCGGTCGCGGTCTTCGAACAAGTCCTCGGCCTGGTCGGCAAGTTGAAGGCCGCAGGACTCGCCGAGGGCTTCGACGGCGCCGGCGTCGGCGTCCCCGGACCGGTCCGCTTCCCCGAGGGCGTACCGGTCGCCCCGCCGATCATGCCCGGCTGGGACGGCTTCCCCGTGCGGGAGGCGCTCAGCCAGGAACTCGGCTGCCCGGTCATGGTCGACAACGACGTGAACCTCATGGCGATGGGAGAGCAGCACGCGGGAGTCGCCCGTACCACGGCCGACTTCCTGTGCGTCAAGATCGGCACCGGGATCGGCTGCGGCATCGTCGCGGGCGGCCGGGTGCACCGGGGCACCACCGGAAGTGCCGGCGACATCGGTCACATCCAGGCGGTGCCCGACGGCCGGCCCTGCGCCTGCGGCAACCGGGGCTGCCTGGAGGCCCACTTCAGCGGCGCGGCCCTGGCCCGGGACGCGACGCAGGCGGCCGGGCAGGGGCTGTCCGCCGAACTCGCGGCCCGGCTGGCGGCGAACGGCACCCTCACCGCCGTGGACGTCGCCGCCGCTGCCGCCGCCGGTGACGCCACCGCGCTCGAACTGATCCGTGAGGGCGGCACCCGGGTGGGGCAGGTCATCGCCGGGCTCGTCTCCTTCTTCAACCCGGGCCTGGTGGTGATCGGCGGCGGGGTGACCGGCCTCGGCCACACCCTGCTCGCCGCGATCCGCACGCAGGTCTACCGCCAGTCCCTGCCGCTGGCCACCGGCAACCTGCCCATCGTCCTCGGGGAGTTGGGACCGAGCGCCGGAGTCATCGGTGCCGCCCGGCTGATCAGCGACCACCTCTTCTCACCCGCGTAACCGCACCGCCGCGCAAGCGTCCACACGTTCAGCCTCATCAGCGATCACCGCCCGCGTGGGCGACCAGCCTTCCGCCCACGCACCCCGCCCGCGTTCAGCGACCTTGCCAGCACCACCTCACTTACTCGTGTAACGCCGCTCTCTGGCCGCAGGGCGCTCGCCCCGCTGCGCCCTCACACCGGTCCGCACGCCCGCCGAGGGGACTCACATGGCACCAGAACCACCGCTGCTCAGCATGTCCGACATCACCAAGTCGTTCCCCGGAGTGCGCGCTCTGGACGGCGTCGACCTCGAGGTCCAGGCCGGGGAGGTGCACTGCCTGCTCGGTCAGAACGGCGCGGGGAAGTCCACCCTCATCAAGGTGCTGGCCGGCGCCCACCAGCCGGACGGCGGCGCCATCCACTGGCGCGGCGAGCCGGTCACCCTGCGCTCCCCGATCACCGCCATGCGCCTCGGGATCGCCACCATCTACCAGGAACTCGACCTGGTGGGGCACCTGTCGGTGGCGGAGAACGTCCACCTCGGCCACGAGCCGACGGCCGCCGGGTTCGTCGTCCGCGGGAAGGCCGCTCGCGCAGCGACGACGGCCCTGCTGAAGCGACTCGGGCATCCCGAGATCGACCCCGCCCGCCTGGTCGGGGAGTTGTCGGCGGCGCAGCAGCAGATCGTGTCCATGGCGCGGGCACTCTCCCACGACGTGCGGCTCATCGTGATGGACGAGCCGTCCGCCGCCCTCGACCCCGACGAGGTGGACAACCTCTTCCGGATCGTCGGCGATCTCACCGCCGACGGGGTCGCCGTCGTCTACATCTCGCACCGGCTGGAGGAGATCCGGCGCATCGGCGACCGGGTGACCGTGCTCAAGGACGGCCGGGCCGTCGCCGGCGGACTGCCCGCGAAGACCACCCCGACCCGCGACGTCGTGGCCCTGATGACGGGCCGCTCCGTGGAGTACGTCTTCCCCGAGCGGCCCTCCCGGACGCCACAGGCCGAGCCGGTCCTCGCGGTGCGGGGCCTCACGCGGGACGGTGAGTTCGCGCCGCTCGACCTCGATCTGCGCCCGGGTGAGATCGTCGGGCTCGCCGGGCTGGTCGGCTCGGGGCGTTCGGAGATCCTGGAGACGGTCTACGGGGCGCGCCGGCCCACCGCGGGGGAAGTCGTCGTCGACGGCCGCCGGCTGCGCACCGGCAGCGTCCGTGCCGCCGTACGCGCCGGGATCGGACTCGCGCCCGAGGAGCGCAAGGCGCAGGCCCTGCTGATGCTGGAGTCCGTCACGCGGAACGTGTCGGTGTCCTCCCTGTCCCGCTTCTCCCGGGGCGGCTGGATCGACCGGCGCGGCGAGCGCGGCGCCGCACGGGCCGCGACCCGGGAGCTGTCGCTGCGCCCCGACAACCCGGACGTGCCCGTGCGCACCCTGTCCGGCGGCAACCAGCAGAAGGCCGTGCTCGCCCGCTGGCTGCTGCGCGGCTGCCGGGTGCTGCTGCTGGACGAGCCCACGCGTGGCGTCGACGTCGGCGCCCGCGCCGAACTGTACGCGGTGGTGCGCCGGCTGGCGGACGAGGGCCTCGCCGTCCTGCTCGTCTCCAGCGAGGTGCCCGAGGTGCTGGGCCTCGCCGACCGCGTGCTGGTGCTCCGCGAGGGCCGCGTCGTGCACGCGGCGCCCGCACAGGAACTGGACGAACACCGAGTCCTCGACCTCGTCATGGAAGGAAGCCCGGCGTCATGACGCAGCACGTCTCCCCGCCCCGGGACACGGCCGGCCCGACACCGCCGGCCCGGCTCCCCGCCTGGCGCGGCCTGCCGGCCCGCGCCGACCTGCGTACCCTCTCCCTGCTCGGGGTGCTCGCCGCGCTCGTCGTCATCGGCGGCGTCACCAAGCCGGACGAGTTCCTCGACACCCGCAACCTCCAACTGGTGCTGATCCAGGCGTCCGTGATCGGCGTGGTCACCGTCGGCATGACCTTCGTCATCACCTCCGGCGGCATCGACCTGTCCGTCGGCGCCGTCGTCGCCCTCGCCTCGGTCTGGGCGACCACGGTCGCCACCCAGGAGTACGGCTTCGCCGGGATCCTCTTCACGGCGGTGCTGGTCGGCCTGGGCTGCGGGCTGGTCAACGGCCTGCTCATCGCCTACGGCGGGATGGTCCCCTTCATCGCCACCCTGGCCATGCTGGCGTCGGCGCGCGGGCTCGCCCTGCAGATCACCGACGGCAGGACGCAGATCGTGACCGTCGACGGCGTCCTGAGCCTCGGTGAGCGCGACTCCTACGTCCTCGGCGTCCCGCCGCTGGTACTGGTGTTCGCGAGCGTGACGGTCCTCGGCTGGCTGCTGCTGAACCGCACCACCTTCGGCAGGCGCACGGTCGCCGTCGGCGGCAACGCCGAGGCCGCCCGCCTCGCCGGCATCGACGTCCGCCGCCAGCGGCTCTACCTGTACCTGCTGTCCGGGCTGTGCTGCGGCATCGCCGCCTTCCTGCTGATCGTGCTCTCCGGTTCCGGCCAGAACACCAACGGCAACCTGTACGAACTCGACGCCATCGCGGCCGCCATCATCGGCGGCACCCTGCTCAGCGGGGGTCGCGGCACCGTCACCGGCTCCGTGCTCGGCGTGCTGATCTTCACGACGATCACGAACATCTTCGCCCTGAACAACCTCCAGAGCGACGTCCAGCAGATCGCCAAGGGCGCGATCATCGTCGCCGCCGTCCTGGTCCAGCGCCGTACCGCGAGCACGACCTGAGGAAAGGGTTCACCACCATGTCACAGCTGACGAGCCGCAGAGGACTGCTCTTCGGGACCGCCGCCGTCTCCGCCGGTGCCTTCCTCGCAGGTTGCACGAGCAATGAGACGAAGGACGAGAAGACGGCCG
Organism: Streptomyces sp. NPDC093260; assembly: GCF_040683715.1. Lineage (NCBI taxonomy): Bacteria > Bacillati > Actinomycetota > Actinomycetes > Kitasatosporales > Streptomycetaceae > Streptomyces > Streptomyces sp. NPDC093260. The sequence goes on along the minus strand of NZ_JBFBEK010000021.1, from coordinate 28,603 downwards.
CGGACGAGCAGCCGGCCGCCGACGACAAGCCCGGCAAGCACGTCACCATCGGCTTCGCCGGACCCCAGGCCGACCACGGCTGGCTGAACGCCATCAACGACAACGCCGAGAACCGGGCGAAGAAGTACGCCGACGTCACCCTGGAGATCACCGAGGGCTCCAACGACACCGCGCAGCAGATCGGCCAGATCGAGACCCTGATCAACAAGAAGGTCGACGTCCTGGTCGTGCTGCCCGCCGACGGCAAGGCCCTCACCCAGGTCGGCCTCAAGGCGATGCGCGCCGGTATCCCGGTGGTCAACCTGGACCGCATCTTCGACTCGGCGCAGGCCTACCGCTGCTGGATCGGCGGCGACAACTACGGCATGGGCCTCAACGCCGGGCACTACATCGGCGAGAAGCTGAAGGACAAGCCGGACGCCCGGGTCGTCGAACTCGCCGGCCTGGACAACCTGGAGCTGACCAAGCAGCGCACCCAGGGCTTCGACGACGCCCTGAAGAACTACCCGAACATCAAGAAGGTGGCCCGGCAGGCGGCCGAGTTCACCGTCGAGTCCGGCCAGGCCAAAATGGCCCAGCTGCTCCAGGCGCAGCGGAAGTTCGACGCCCTGTGGAACCACGACGACGACCAGGGCGTGGGGGCGCTGCGCGCCATCGAGCAGGCCGGGCGGGACGACTTCCTGATGGTCGGCGGGGCGGGCGCCCTCGCCGCCTTCCAGGCCATCAAGAAGGACGACGGCGTGCTCAAGGCGACCGTCCTGTACCCGCCGACCATGGCGGCCTCCGCCATCGACCTGGCCCGTGCCCTCGGCCAGGGCAAGGGCGTCGGCGGTCTCGCCGAGTTCGAGATCCCGGCCTCCATCACCCTCTACTCGGCCGTGGTCGACAAGACCAACGTCGACCGGTACATGCCCACCGGCTTCCGCTGAGCCGGCCCGCCCGCACCCCCCACCGCGCCACGACGAACGCGCCCCGACGACGAGGAGGACGAGCGCATGGAACAGCCGCAGCAGCCAGCCGGCCCCGAGGCCGCACCGGAGACGGCGCCCAGGGCCGCACCGGACGCGGCACCCGGAGCCGGCAGACCACCGCTGCGCGTCGGCATGGTCGGCTACGCCTTCATGGGCGCCGCCCACTCGCAGGGCTGGCGCACCGTGGGCCACGTCTTCGACCTGCCCCTCCGGCCGGTGCTGGCCGTGCTGGGCGGACGCGACGGCGCCGCCGCACGGGCGGCGGCCGAGCGGCACGGCTGGGCGGCCGTGGAGACCGACTGGCGTGCGCTGATCGCCCGGGACGACATCGACCTGGTGGACATCTGCACCCCCGGTGACAGCCATGCCGAGATCGCCGTGGCCGCGCTCGCCGCGGGCAAACACGTCCTGTGCGAGAAGCCCCTCGCGAACACCGTCGCGGAGGCCGAGACCATGGCGCGCGCGGCCGAGGAGGCGTACGGCCGGGGGCAGTTGGCCATGGTCGGTTTCAACTACCGCCGGGTCCCCGCGACCGCGTTCGCCCGGCGGATGATCGCCGACGGCCGGCTCGGCACTCTGCGGCACGTCCGGGTGACGTACCTCCAGGACTGGCTGAGCGACCCGGCCTTCCCGCTGACCTGGCGGCTGCGCAGGGAGCACGCCGGCTCCGGCGCGCTCGGGGACCTGGGCGCGCACATCGTGGACCTCGCCCAGTACCTGGCGGACGAGCCGCTGGCCGGGGTGTCGGCGCTCACGGAGACCTTCGTCCGGGAGCGCCCGCTGCCCGGCGGCCCGAGCCGCGGCCTGGCGGCGGGGTCCGCGACCGGCACCGGTGCCCGTACCGGCACGGTCACCGTGGACGACGCCGCCGTGTTCACCGGCCGGTTCGCCTCCGGCGCCCTCGCCTCCTTCGAGGCCACCCGGTACGCCACCGGACGCAAGAACGCCTTGAGCATCGAACTCAACGGGGAGCGCGGCTCGCTCGCCTTCGACCTGGAGCGGCTGAACGAGCTGTGGTTCCACGACGCCACCGAGCCCGGCGCCGAGGCGGGCTTCCGCCGCGTCCTCGTCACCGAGCCCGAGCACCCGTACCTGGACGCCTGGTGGCCGCCGGGCCACGGCCTCGGTTACGAGCACACCTTCGTCCACCAGGCCCGCGACCTGGTCCACGCCATCGCCGCGGGCACCCGCCCCACCCCCTCCTTCGCCGACGGGCTCCAGGTGCAGCGCGTCCTGGCGGCGGTGGAGGCGAGCGCCGAGAAGAACTCCGTCTACACGCCCGTCGCGGGCTGAAGGAGGCCGCCCCTCATGCCGCGTCCGTTCACCCTGTTCACCGGCCAGTGGGCCGACCTGCCCCTGGAGGAGGTCTGCCGGCTCGCCCGCGACTTCGGCTACGACGGCCTCGAACTCGCCTGCTGGGGCGACCACTTCGAGGTCGACAAGGCCCTCGCCGACCCCGGTTATGTGAAGTCCCGGCACCAGCTCCTCGACTCCTACGGCCTGAGGTGCTGGGCGATCTCCAACCATCTCGTAGGCCAGGCGGTCTGCGACGCCGTCATCGACGAGCGGCACCAGGCCATCCTGCCGGGCGCCGTGTGGGCCGACGGCGTCCCGGAGGGCGTACGGCGGCGCGCGGCCGAGCGGATGAAGGACACGGCCCGTGCCGCGGCGGCCTTCGGCGTCGACACGGTCATCGGCTTCACCGGGTCGGCGATCTGGCATCTGGTGGCCATGTTCCCGCCCGTGCCCGAGTCGATGATCGAGCGCGGCTACGAGGACTTCGCCGCACGCTGGAACCCGATCCTCGACGTCTTCGACGCCGAGGGCGTACGGTTCGCGCACGAGGTCCACCCCGGCGAGATCGCCTACGACTACTGGACCACCCGGCGCGCCCTGGAGGCGGTCGGCCACCGCCCCGCGTTCGGCCTGAACTTCGACCCCTCCCACTTCGTGTGGCAGGACCTCGACCCGGTCGGCTTCCTGTGGGACTTCCGCGACCGGATCTACCACGTGGACTGCAAGGAGGCCCGCAAGCGGCTCGACGGCCGCAACGGGCGCCTCGGCTCCCACCTGCCCTGGGGGGACCCGCGCCGCGGCTGGGACTTCGTCTCCGCCGGACACGGTGACGTGCCCTGGGAGGACGTCTTCCGGATGCTGCGCTCCATCGACTACGGGGGGCCCGTCTCCGTGGAGTGGGAGGACGCCGGCATGGACCGGCTCCAGGGCGCACCCGAGGCCCTCGCCCGCCTGAAGACCTACGACTTCGAGCCGCCGTCGGCGTCGTTCGACGCGGCGTTCTCCAACTGACCGCCCAGGTCCGTTGACTCGCGGCTCCGGGACGACGGCGCGTCCCGGCGTACTCACCCGCCCCGTACAACCAGCCCCACTCTGGAGGCCTACCGTGCACGGGAACGACCGCACCATCCGCAAGGGAACCCGCAGACCACGCCTGCGCAAGGCACTCGCCCTGTTCGGCGGCGCCCTGCTCGCGGGCGCCACCCTCACCCTCACCTCGCCCCAGGCCGGCGCAGCCGTCGCCGACCAGGACCCGGCCGCCGCGGCCGAGGACTTCCAGCAGGTCACCCTCGCCAAGGGCGAGGCGGAGGTCGGGGAGCCCATGTCGCTCGCCGTCCTCCCGGACCGCTCGGTCCTGCACACCTCCCGCGACGGCGAGCTGCGTCTGACGGACGCGGCGGGCAACACCAAGATCGCCGGCAAGCTCGCGGTGTACTCCCACGACGAGGAGGGCCTGCAAGGCGTCGGCGTCGACCCGGACTTCGCGACGAACCGCTTCGTCTACCTCTACTACGCGCCCCCGCTGAACACCCCGGCGGGCGACGCGCCCGAGACCGGCACCGCCGCCGACTTCGCCCTCTTCGACGGCGTCAACCGCCTCTCCCGCTTCGTGCTCAGCACCGACGGCACCCTGGACACGGCCAGCGAGAAGAAGATCCTCGACGTCCCCACCACCCGCGGCCTGTGCTGCCACGTCGGCGGTGACATCGACTTCGACGCGGCAGGCAACCTGTACCTGTCGACGGGCGACGACACCAACCCCTTCCAGTCGGACGGCTACACCCCGATCGACGAACGCGCGGACCGCAACCCCGGCTTCGACGCCCAGCGCACCGCCGGCAACACCAACGACCTGCGCGGCAAGATCCTGCGCATCAAGGTCAGCGCCGACGGCTCCTACTCCATCCCCGACGGCAACCTCTTCCCGCCCGGGACGGACAGGACCCGGCCCGAGATCTACGCGATGGGCTTCCGCAACCCCTTCCGGTTCAGCGTCGACAAGGAGACCGGCATCCTCTACGTCGGCGACTACGGCCCCGACGCCGGCGCCGCCGACCCCAAGCGCGGGCCGGCCGGGCAGGTCGAGTTCGCCCGGGTGACCAAGCCGGGCAACTTCGGCTGGCCGTACTGCACGGGCGCCAACGACGCCTACGTCGACTACGACTTCGCCACCAAGGCCTCCGGCGCCTCCTTCGACTGCTCCGCCCCGAGGAACACCTCCCCGCACAACACCGGCCTGACCGACCTGCCCCCGGCCCAGCCCGCCTGGATCCCGTACGACGGTCCGTCGGTCCCCGAGTTCGGCGACGGCTCCGAGTCCCCGATGGGCGGTCCCGTCTACCACTACGACCCGGCACTCGACTCGCCGGTCAAGTTCCCGGAGGCCTACGACGGCGACTTCTTCGCCGGTGAGTTCGGCCGCCGCTGGATCAAGCGCATCACCAGCGACGCGGACGGCACCGTACGCTCCGTCAAGGACGTGCCCTGGACCGGCACCCAGGTGATGGACATGGCGTTCGGACCGGACGGCGCGCTGTACGTCCTCGACTACGGAGTCTCCTGGTTCGGCGGCGACGAGAACTCGGCGCTGTACCGCATCGAGAACGCCACCGACGGTCACTCGCCCGTCGCCCGGGCCGCGGCGAGCCGCACCTCCGGCCAGGCGCCGCTGAAGGTCCAGTTCTCCTCGGAGGGCACCAGCGACCAGGACGGCGACGCGCTGACCTACAGCTGGGACTTCGGCGACGGCACCCGGTCGGCCGACGCCGGTCCCCGGCACACCTACCGCAAGAACGGCACCTACACGGCGACCGTGACCGCGAAGGACCCCTCGGGCCGCACCGGCAGCGCCAGCGTGCGGATCGTCGTCGGCAACACCGCTCCCACCGTGGTGCTCCAGACCCCGAAGGACGGGCAGCTGTTCAGCTTCGGTGACGCGGTTCCCTTCACCGTCAAGGTGACCGACCCCGAGGACGGGCGCCGGATCGACTGCGCCAAGGTCAAGGTGACCTTCGTCCTCGGCCACGACACCCACGGCCACCCGCTCACCTCCGCCACCGGCTGCTCCGGCACCATCCAGACCAGCGCCGACGGCGGCCACGACGAGAACGCCAACATCTTCGGCGTGCTCAACGCCGAGTACACCGACAACGGGGGCGGCGGCCAGGCCGCGCTCACCTCGCACGACCAGAACGTCTTGCAGCCCCGGCACCGCCAGGCCGAGCACTTCGGCGACAGCGCCGGCGTCTCGGTGATCGCCAAGGAGGCGGCGCACGGCGGCAAGGTCGTCGGCGACATCCACGACGGTGACTGGATCTCCTTCACCCCGTACGTCCTGGACGACGCCCGGAAGATCACCGCGCGCATCGCCTCCGGCGGCGCGGGCGGCACCCTGGAGGTCCGGGCCGGCTCGGCGAGCGGCACCCTGCTCGGCAAGGCGACCGTGCCGGCGACCGGCGGCTGGGAGACCTACCAGGACGTCCAGGCCGGCCTGTCCCGCGCCCCGCGTGGCACCACCACGCTCTGCCTGGTGTTCAAGGGCGGCAGCGGAGCCCTGTTCGACATGGACGACTTCACCTTCACCACGGGCTGAGAGGAGCACCGCATGCGCACAGTGACCGCCGTCGCGACGGCCGCGCTGCTCCTCGGCTGCGCCTCGGCACCGGCCGCCTCGCACGACGCGGACGACGGCAAGCGGGTGCTGGTCTTCTCCAAGACGGCCGGCTTCCGGCACGACTCCATCCCCGAAGGCGTCGCCGCGGTACGGCAGCTGGGTGAGAGCGGCGGCTTCACGGTCGACGCCACCGAGGACGCGGGCTCGTTCACCCGGTCCACCCTGCGGCGCTACGACGCCGTGGTGTTCCTGTCGACCACCGGGGACGTCCTGGACAGCGCCCAGCAGGCGGCGTTCGAGGACTACGTCCACCACGGCGGCGGCTACGTCGGCATCCACGCGGCGGCCGACACCGAGTACGACTGGGCGTTCTACGGCGGCCTCGCCGGCGCGTACTTCCAGTCGCACCCGGCGATCCAGCCGGCCACCGTGCGGGTCGAGGACCGCGCCCACCCGGCGACGTCCGCTCTGGCGCGGGCCTGGAACCGGACCGACGAGTGGTACAACTACCGCTCCAACCCCCGGGACCGGGCCCACGTCCTGGCCTCGCTCGACGAGTCGTCGTACGCCGGCGGCACCATGAACGGCGACCATCCGATCGCCTGGTGCCAGGAGTACCAGGGCGGCCGGGCCTTCTACACCGGCGGCGGCCACACCAAGGAGTCGTACGCGGACCCGGAGTTCCGCCGACACCTGCTGGGCGGGATCCGGTACGCGATCGGCGCGGTCCAGGCCGACTGCCGGCCGGAGAGCGGGTACACCAGCCTGTTCGACGGTGACTCCCTCGACGGCTGGCGGCAGGCGGGCCCCGGCTCCTTCACCCTGGCCGACGACGGCACGCTCACCTCGTCCGGCGGGATGGGCCTGCTGTGGTACTCCGGCCGGAGCTTCGGGTCGTACTCCCTGAAGCTCGACTGGAAGGTGGCCGGCGACGACAACTCGGGCGTGTTCGTGGGCTTCCCGCCCTCGGACGACCCGTGGTCGGCAGTGGACCACGGCTACGAGATCCAGATCGACGCCACCGACGTCCCGGAGAAGACCACCGGGTCCGTCTACGGCTTCCGCTCCGCCGACCTGAAGAAGCGCGACCGTGCGCTGAACCCGCCGGGCGAGTGGAACACGTACGAGATCCGGGTCGAGGGCGAACGCCTGCGGATCTGGCTCAACGGCGTGAAGATCAACGATTTCACCAACACCGATCCGGCCCGGAGCCTCACCGACGGACACATCGGCATCCAGAACCACGGAACCGGTGACGAGGTGTCCTTCCGCGACGTCCGGATCAGGGAACTGCCCGTCAGGGGCCACTGAACGGCGGCGGGCGGGAGACGCCGGACTCCCGCCCGCCGTCACCACCTCCGCACCACCCCGCCCCTCCCGCACACGGCGTCATCCCCCCACCGCTCCCGGTGTCCGCGCTCGACAAGGAGGCTGCCCATGTCCGCGCCCCCCGCCCGTTCCCCCCGTGTCGGCGTCTGGCTGATCGGCGCCCGCGGCTCCGTCGCCACCAGCGTCGTCGCGGGCTGCGCCGCGCTGACCGCGGGCCTGCACCCGCCGACGGGCCTGGTCACCGAGGGCCCGGCGTTCGCCGGCAGCGGCCTGCCCGCGCTGTCGTCCCTCGTCTTCGGCGGCCATGACACCACGGACTGCCCCCTGCCCAAGCGCGCCGAACAACTCGCCGCCGGCGGCGTCCTCCCGCCCGGCCTCCCCACAGCCGTCGCCACCGAACTCGTCGCCGCGGACCGGGAGATCAGGACGGGCGGCCCCCTTCCGGGCGACACCCGCGACGCCGACGACCTGATCGCCGCCTTCGCCGGGGACCTGCGCGACTTCGTACGACGGCACTCCCTGGCCCGCGCGGTGGTCGTGAACGTCGCCTCCACGGAACCGGCCGCGACCAGTAGAACCGCCCTGCCGCCCAGTTCCCTCTACGCGGCGGCCGCCCTGCGCGCCGGCTGCCCCTACGTCAACTTCACCCCTTCGACCGGGCTGCACCACCCCGCCCTCGCCGGGCTCGCGGCCTCCAGCGGGCTGCCGTACGCCGGACGCGACGGCAAGACCGGGCAGACGCTGCTGCGTTCCGCCCTCGGCCCGATGTTCGCCCAGCGGGCGCTCGCCGTGCGGGCCTGGTCCGGGACCAACCTCCTCGGCGGCGGGGACGGCGCCGCCCTCGCCGACCCGGCCGCCGCCGCGGCGAAGAACGCCGGCAAGGAACGCGTCCTCGCCGACACGCTCGGCACGGTCCCCGAGGGCGAGGTCCACATCGACGAGGTACCGGCGCTCGGCGACTGGAAGACCGCGTGGGACCACATCGCCTTCGACGGCTTCCTCGGCACCCGCATGGTCCTGCAGACCATCTGGCAGGGCTGCGACTCGGCGCTGGCGGCACCCCTCGTCCTGGACCTGGCCCGCCTCACGGCCCGCGCCCAGGAGACCGGCCGCACCGGCCCGCTCACCGCCCTGTCCTTCTACTTCAAGGACCCGGTGGGCACCGCCCCGGCGGCCCTGGCCGACCAGTACGCCGCGCTCCTGCGCTTCGCCCGCGATCTGGGAGCCGCCGCATGAGCCGCCGGCCCACCCCCGGCCCGGACACCCGCGACGGCGCCCCGCCCCCGAGCGCACCGCACGACCACGCACCCCACGCGCCCGGCCGGCCCGCGCCGAGCGCGCCACACGGTTCCCTGCCCCGCGAACCGAGCGGACCGCGGCGCCCCGCGCCCCACGAACCGGACGCGGCGGCGCCGAGCGCGCCGGACCGCCGTGGCGCGTACCGGCCCGGCCGGCCGGTGCCGGGCCGGACGCACGGCAGGCTCCCGCGCTCCTCCGCCGGTCGGCCGCGGCCCGGTGTCCGGCTACGGGCGTGGGCCGAACTGCTGCGGCTGCCCGCCCTTTTCACCGTTCCCGGGGACGCGCTCGCCGGAGCGGCGGCCGTGGCCGCGCGACCGGGCCGCACCTGCCTGCTCGCCATCGGTTCGTCGCTGTGCCTGTACGAGGCCGGGATGGCGCTGAACGACTGGGCCGACCGTGCCGAGGACGCCGCGGAACGCCCGCACCGGCCCCTGCCGTCCGGCAGGATCCGGCCCGCCGCCGCCCTCACCGCGGCCTGCGTCCTCACGGCCGCCGGGCTCGCCCTGGCCGCCCGCGCGGGACGCCCGGCGCTGGCGGTCGCCACCCCGCTCGCGGCCACCGTGTGGTCGTACGACCTCCTGCTCAAACGGACCCCGGCGGGCCCGGCCGCGATGGCCACCGCCCGCTCCCTCGACCTGCTGCTCGGCGCCGCCGCCGGTGCCGGGCACGTCCGGCCCGCCCTGTCGTCGGCGGCCCTGCTCGGCACGCACACCCTCGCGGTCACGGCCGTCTCGCGCCAGGAGGCCCGCGGCGGGTCCCCGCTCGCCCCGCTCACCGCGCTGGCCGCCACCGGTGCCATCACCTGGCTCCTGCCCGACCGCCCGCTCAGCACCGCCCTCGCCCTCGGCTACGCCGGGACCGCGGCACGCCCCTGCCTCCACGCCTCCCTCAACCCGTCAGCCCCGCTCACCCAGCGCGCGGTCGGCGCCGGCATCCGCGCCATGATCCCCCTCCAGGCGGCCCTCGCCGCCCGCGCCGGAGCCGGTGCGACGGCCCTGGTCACCGCCGCCCTCGGGCCACTGGCCGCCCGTGCGGCGAGAAGGGTGAGCGTCACATGAACCTCATCAGCGCCCAAGGCGGCGCCTCCACGCTCCACGTCCGGTCCGGCACCACCGTGGCGGTCACAACGCCTTCCGGCCCGTCGGCCGCCGGCGCGGCCAAAAACGCCCCCACGGCCGGCACGGTCGCGCCGGTCACGGCACCAGCCGCCTCGCGGGCCACCCACGCGCCCAGGGGGACCGCCGCAACCCGCGCCCGGCTGCACACCACCGCCCCGGCAGCGACGGCTCCCGGCCGGCAGACCGCCCGCGCGGCCGGAAACCCCCCGGCCGGCCAGGTGCGGGTGCACCGCGTGTGGCCGCCGGTCGGTGAAGGGAGCGTCCGGTGAACCCCCTGCGCTTCGGCTACGGCACCAACGGCCTCGCCGATCTCCGGCTGGACGACGCCTTGGCCCTGCTGGCCGACCTCGGGTACGACGGTGTCGGGCTGACGCTCGACCACATGCACCTCGACCCGCTCGCCCCCGGCCTCGCCGGCCGTACCCGCCGGGTCGCCCGGCGCCTGGCCGGACTGGGGCTCGACGTGGCCGTGGAGACCGGCGCCCGGTACGTCCTCGACCCGCGCCGCAAACACGGCCCCTCGCTGCTGGACCCGGACCCCGAAGCCCGCGCCCGGCGGGTGGACCTGCTGCTGCGGGCGGTACGGGTGGCCGCCGACCTCGGTGCCACGGCCGTGCACTGCTTCAGCGGAGTCGTTCCGCCGGCCGACCCGGGCCCGGCGTGGCAGCGGCTGGCCGCCTCGCTCGCTCCCGTCCTCGACGCCGCCGGGGCCGTCGGCCTCCCCCTGGCCATCGAGCCCGAGCCCGGCCACCTGCTCGCGACGCTCGGCGACTTCCACCACCTGCGCCGCCTCCTCGGCGACCCGCCCGCGCTCGGCCTCACCCTGGACATCGGTCACTGCCAGTGCCTGGAACCGCTGCCGCCCGCCGACTGCGTACGCGCCGCCGCGCCCTGGTTGCGGCACGTCCAGATCGAGGACATGCGGCGGGGCGTGCACGACCATCTGCCGTTCGGGAAGGGCGAGATCGACTTCCCGCCCGTACTCGCGGCGCTGGCCGGCACCGGTTACCGGGGCCTGACGGTCGTGGAGCTGCCCCGCCACTCCCACGCAGGCCCCCAGCACGCCGCCGCCTCCCTGCCGTTCCTCCGCCACGCGGCCACCCACACCCCGGCCGCCGTGCCCGAAGGGAGTACCTCGTGACCCGTTCGACCGCCGCCGCGGCGCCCTCGCCCGACGCGCTGCGCGACCATCTCGACGCACACCTCGACCCGCCCGCGCGCGCCTGGCTGCGAGGAGCACTGGCCGAGGCCGCCGGCCATCCCGGCGGACACGGCCCGATCTCCACGTGGGAGCTGCGACTGGCCGAGGCCGGCCGGCGCTGCGGGAGCCGGCACGCCGACGCCGCCCGCGTCCTGATCCTGCACACGGCCCGCGCCGACCTCACCGCCGTCACCCGCGTCTACCGGCAGGGCACCGCCGCCGAACGCCGGGCCGTGCTGCTCGCCCTGCCCCATCTCGTCCCCGGCCCCGACGCGCTCCCCCTCGTCGAGGACGCCCTGCGCACGAACGACACCCGGCTGCTCGCCGCCGCCGTGGGCCCCTACGGCGCCCGGCACCTCGACGCCCACGGCTGGCGGCAGGCCGTACTGAAGTGCCTGTTCACCAATGTCCCCGTGGAGGCGGTGGCCGGTCTCGCCGAGCGGGCCCGCGGCGACGGCGAACTCACCCGGATGCTCACCGACTTCGCGGCCGAGCGCACCGCCGCCGGCCGCCCCGTCCCCAGCGGCCTGTACCGCGTGCTCGCCCTCGCGGAGTCCGGCAAGGAGGCCCCCTGATGCGACTGTTCGACCCGCACATCCACATGACGTCCCGGACGACGGACGACTACGAGGCCATGCGCGACGCTGGTGTCCGCGCGGTGGTCGAGCCGTCGTTCTGGCTGGGCCAGCCGCGCACCTCCCCCGCCTCCTTCCTGGACTACTTCGACTCGCTGCTCGGCTGGGAGCCGTTCCGCGCCGCCCAGTACGGCATCGCCCACCACTGCACGCTCGCCCTCAACCCCAAGGAGGCCAACGACCCGCGCTGCGCCCCCGTCCTGGACGAGCTGCCGCGCTACCTCGTCAAGGACCAGGTCGTCGCGGTGGGCGAGATCGGGTACGACGCGATGACCCCGGCCGAGGACAAGGCCCTCGCCGCCCAGCTCCAGCTCGCCGCGGACCACGGCCTGCCCGCGCTCGTGCACACCCCGCACCGCGACAAGCTCGCCGGGCTGCGCCGCACGCTCGACGTGGTCCGCGAGTCCGCCCTGCCCGCCGACCGGGTCCTGGTCGACCACCTCAACGAGACGACCGTGCGCGAGGCGAAGGACAGCGGCTGCTGGCTCGGTTTCTCCGTCTACCCCGACACCAAGATGGACGAGCGGCGGATGGTGGCGATCCTGCGCGCGTACGGCCCCGAGAAGGTGCTGGTGAACTCGGCAGCCGACTGGGGCCGCAGCGATCCGCTGAAGACCCGCCGGGTCGCCGACCTGATGCTGGATGAGGGTTTCACCGAGGACGACGTCGACCGGGTGCTGTGGCGCAACCCGGTCGCGTTCTACGGCACGAGCGGCCGGCTGGAGCTGGACGTCGTACCGCCCGAGGCCACCCACGAGGGCAACTCCCTGCTGCGCGGCGGGGAGTGAGCGATGCGCTTCCGCCACCCGGACGGTACGACCGTCCACCTCGCCTACTGCACCAACGTCCACCCCGCGGAGACCCTCGACGGCGTCCTCGCCCAGCTGCGCGACCACTGCGAGCCCGTCCGGCGCCGGCTCGGCCGCGGCCGGCTCGGCATCGGGCTGTGGCTGGCCCATGACGCGGCCCGCGCGGTGGACACCGACCCGGCCGCGCTGCACGCCCTGCGCCGGGAACTCGACCGGCGCGGCCTGGAGGTCGTCACCCTCAACGGGTTCCCGTACGAGGGTTTCGGCGCCGACGAGGTCAAGTACCGGGTGTACCTGCCCGACTGGGCGGACCGCGAGCGTCTGGAGTACACCACCGCGCTCGCCCGGATCCTCGCCCGGCTGCTGCCGGACGACGTCACCGAGGGCAGCGTCTCCACCCTGCCGCTCGGCTGGCGCACCACCTGGACCGCCGACCGCGCCGAAGCGGGCCGGGCGGCGCTGCGCGCCCTCGGGCGGCGCCTGGACTCGCTGGCGGAGCTGACCGGCCGCTCGGTCCGCGTCGGTCTGGAACCGGAGCCGGGCTGCATCGTGGAGACCACCGCGGACGCCCTGGCACCACTCGGCTCGGTCGGCCACCCCCGCGTCGGCGTCTGCGTCGACACCTGCCACCTCGCGACCTCCTTCGAGGACCCGGTGGCCGCGCTGGACGCCCTGGCCGCGTCCCCGGTCCCGGTGGTCAAAGCGCAGTTGTCGGCCGCGCTGCACGCCGAGGACCCCGGCCGGCCGGAGGTGCGTACCGCCCTCGCCGGGTTCGCCGAGCCGCGCTTCCTGCACCAGACCCGCGTGCTCACCGGCGCCGGGGTACGCGGCACCGACGACCTGACCGAGGCCCTGGCCGACGGCCCGCTGCCCACGGACACGCCCTGGCGCGCCCACTTCCACGTACCACTGCACGCGTCCCCCACCGCGCCGCTGACCAGCACGCTCCCCGTGCTCCGCACGGCCCTCGCCCGGCTCGTCGGCGGGCCGCGCCCGCTCACCCGGCACCTGGAGGTCGAGACGTACACCTGGCAGGCGCTCCCGCCCGGCCTGCGCCCGCGCGGCCGGGACCGGCTCGCCGACGGCATCGCCGCAGAACTCGCTCTCGCCCGGGACCTGTTGACCGACCTCGGCCTGAAGGAGCTGCCATGACCGAGCGGCACCCCACCCCGCTCCTCGTCCTCGACGTGGTCGGTCTCACCCCCCGCCTCCTCGCCCACATGCCCCGTCTGAAGGCACTGGCCGCCGCGGGTTCCCAGGCGCACCTCGGCACCGTGCTGCCGGCGGTCACCTGTGCCGCGCAGTCCACCTTCCTCACCGGCACGCTCCCCGCCGAGCACGGCATCGTCGGAAACGGCTGGTACTTCCGGGAGCTGGGCGAGGTCCTGCTGTGGCGTCAGCACAACGGCCTGGTCGCCGGGGACAAGCTGTGGGACGCCGCCCGCCGGGCCCACCCCGGCTACACGGTCGCCAACATCTGCTGGTGGTACGCCATGGGGGCCGACACCGACATCACCGTCACCCCGCGCCCCGTGTACTACGCCGACGGCCGCAAGGAACCCGACTGCTACACCCGGCCCCCGTCCCTGCACGACGAACTCACCGGCCGGTTCGGCACGTTCCCTCTGTTCCGCTTCTGGGGCCCGGGCGCCGACCTGGTGTCCAGCCAGTGGATCGTCGACGCCACCCGGCACGTCCTGCGCACCCGCCAGCCCGACCTGACCCTGTGTTACCTGCCGCACCTCGACTACGACCTCCAGCGCCACGGCCCGGACGACCCGCGCTCCCTGAGGGCCGCCGCCGATCTCGACGCGGCCCTCGCCCCGCTGCTGGACGAGGCGCGTGCGCAGGGCCGCACCGTCGTGGTGCTGTCCGAGTACGGCATCACCCCGGTGAGCCGGCCCGTCGACGTCAACCGCGCTCTGCGCCGCGCCGGCCTGCTGGAGGTCCACACACAGGACGGCATGGAGTACCTGGACCCGATGGCGTCCCGCGCCTTCGCGGTGGCCGACCACCAGATCGCCCACGTGTACGTCCGCCGCGCCGAGGACCTGGCTGCCACCCGCGCGGCCCTCGACGGTCTGCCCGGCATCGAGCAGATCCTGGACGACGAGGGCAAGAAAGCCCACCACCTGGACCATCCGCGCTCGGGCGAACTCGTCGCCGTGGCCGAACCGGACGCCTGGTTCACGTACTACTACTGGCTGGACGACGCCCGCGCGCCCGACTTCGCACGCCTCGTGGAGATCCACCGCAAGCCCGGCTACGACCCGGTCGAGCTGTTCATGGACCCCGAGGACCCCTATGTGAAGGTCAGGGCGGCGACGGCCCTGGCCCGCAAGAAGCTGGGCCTGCGCTACCGCATGGCGGTCGTCCCCCTCGACCCCTCACCGATCCGGGGCAGCCACGGCCGCCTCCCCGCGAGCGACGACGACGGGCCGCTCCTGTTGTGCTCCACCCCCCGCGCCGTCGGCGACCGCATCGCGGCCACCGACGTGAAACCGCTCCTGCTGCACCTCGCCGGTCTCACCACCGACGACCCGTCCGGAAAGAGGCACCCGTGAACATCAGCCAGCACACCGACGAAGACCTGCGCCGCACCCTCGGCATCGGCCGCCGACGCTTCCTGAGCACCTGCACCGCGGTCGCGGCCGGCGCCGTCGCCGCCCCCGTCCTGGGCGCCGCCCCGGTCCAGGCCGCGCCCCGGTCCGCGGCCGGCGGCAAGGGCCGGTCCCTGGTGCCCGAGGACAAGCGCGGCATCATCCTCTACACCGTCCGCGACGCCGTCGGACGCGACCCGCTGTCCACCTCGCTGCCGTCCGGCTTCCGCGCCGTGTTCGAACAGCTGGCCCGCTTCGGCTACCGCCAGGTCGAGTTCGCCGGGTACGGCCAGCACCCGAACGCGCCCGGCGGGGCGAGCCTGGAGTCCGTGAAGGGCGCGCGGCTGCTGCGCCGCTGGCTCGACGACAACGGCCTGCGCGCCCAGGGCAACCACGGGTTCATTCCGGGCTCCTGGCCGCTGACCAGCGGCGACCTGGACACCTTCGAAAAACACCTGGAGATCGCGAACATCCTCGGCATGGCGCACATGGGCACCGGCGCCGATCCCACCAACAGCCGGTACAAGGAGGACTGGGACCTGGCCGCCGACAAGTGGAACGCCCTCGGCGAGATCGCGCGCCGCGCCGGCCTGAAGCTGTACACCCACAACCACGACGCCGCCTACGACTTCCTGCTGGACGGCGGCCCGCTGGACGCCCAGGGAAGGCCGACCCGCAGCTCCGGCATCCGGAAGCTGGAGTACTTCCTCGCGGTCACCGAGCCCAAGCTGGTCTGGCTGGAGATGGACGTCTTCTGGGCGCACGTCGCCCAGTACAAGTTCCGCAGCCACACCGCCCACGACGGCTCCACCCGCACGGACATCTTCGATCCGGCGGGCCTGGTCACCCGCCACGACAAGCGGTACCCGCTCTTCCACGCCAAGGACGGCGTCGTGAACACGACGAACGGCATGGGCTACGACATGGTCCCGTTCGGCACCGGGGTCATCGACTACAGCGCGTTCTTCTCCCGCGTGGGCCATCGCAACTACCACCATCCCATGGTCGAGCAGGACAACGCCCCGAGCACGGCCGACCCGGCCCAGTCCCTGGAACACGCGGCCATCGGCTACCGCAACCTGGCGGCACTGCGCCGCTGACGCCCGTCCGCCCGCACCGGCCGGGGCCCGCGCGAAGGGGTCCCGGCCGGTGCCGGCGCCGCCCGCCCGGACCGGCCGGCGGATCCCGGAGGTGGTGGCAGGTGCTGCGCACTCCGGGCAGCGGGAGCAGGGGCCGGGGATGCGGGCGGTTCTCCAGCAGCGCCTTCAGCGCCTCGCCGCCGGACCAGGCCTGCGTCACGGCATGGGACAACGGGAGAGAACGACCTCGCGATGGCCCGGTCAGGCGGCCTCTTGGCGGGCCGGCGACGTGCCGGCTCGAAGGATCGGGTCGTTGCGCAGGCGTAGGAAGGTGACGAGCAGAGCGAGGGCCTGCAGCACTGCGCACGCCCCGATGAGCCCGTTCAGGCAGGGCGGCGGGGTGAGGGCGAGCAGCACGCCCGCGACGGGGAAGGGCAGCAGCAGGAACAGGACGGTCAGGGACAGGGTCGTGCCGAAAGCCGCAGGTGGGATGACCTGCGAACGAAGGGTGCGCAGGACGACGGTAAGTCCTCCGTCGGCGGCCATGAAGAGGGCCACGAGGGCCACGTAGCCGGGGTAGGAGTGGGCCTGCGGCACGGCGAGACAGGCGGCAGCCGCGACGAACGCGCTGATGACGCCGATCCCCCACAGGCCGAGCCGGTCAAGGCCCGCCCGGCAGCAGGCGACCGCGGCCAGGGTGAGAGCAGCGGCGATGGACCAGAGCGCGCCGGCGGCGGCCGGGGAGTGGCCGAAGCGGTCCTCCACGAGGACGGGGCTGGCCGATTGCAGCAGTCCGAGCATGAGGTTGGAGCAGGCCAGTCCGGCCACCAGCCGCCGCAGGGACGGCAGCAGGCGCAGGGTCTGCCACCCTCCCCGCAGGCCGCCGCCCGGTGCCGGTCCACCGTGGCGTACGGCACGCAGAGGGGTGGGCGGGGTCTGCAGCGCGAGTGCGGCGGACAGGAAGGACAGCACGCTCAGGCACGCCAGCATGAGAGTCGGGCCGGTGAGCAGCAGAACGCCGCCCAGAGCCGGGCCGATGACGGTAGCTGTCTGATCTATGCCGACCAGCACCGACTGCACCTTGTGGGCCTGCCCGTCGGTGCGGCGGCTGACGACGGCGCCGACCGCCTCGTTGGCGATGAAGCTGAACTGCGTCAGCGCCCCCGTCACAGCGGCCAGTGCCATGACGGTGACGGTCTCGACCGTACCCGGCGGCAGTGCGATCAGCGCGGCAGCGGCGCCCGCCACCAACAAGGCGCGGGCGAGCGAGGCGAGGAAGGACACGATCGCCGCGCCACTACGGTCCACCAGGGCGCCCGCGAAGCCGAACGCGGCCACCCGAGGTATCCACTCCAGTGCGAAGGCCAGGCCGGTCAGGGACGCGGAGCCGGTGGTGGCCAGCACGACGAGAGGCATGGCGTAGGTCGACATGGAGTAGGCGAGGCCGTCGAAGGCGCGTGGTGCGTAGATCTGCCGGAACAGGCTGCCCGGGGGGACGGCAGCGTGCCGGCCGGCCGACTGGGCCTCTTGCAAGGAGACGGTCAAGACGTGGGGGGCTTTCACTTGGCGGGCGTGGACGGACAGCTGGGGCGTAGGCCGCTGCTCACGCTGAGGAGAACGTCACGGTCTCCCAGAACCATGAGCACGGCATAACGGTGCGCTGCGAGGCCAACACGGGCGGGTCCGCCACCGGAGGCGTGAACGAGCCCGCACCTGTCTTGGCATCGCCCGCGTAACTTCCTTGGAATGCGAGCGGCGTGATCCGCCAGGAGTCACTCTGTCCAGCGCGTTCCAGGTCCTGTGCGTTACGGATGGCGGCGCACCTTCACAAGATCACCACCGAACCGGAATCCTCTCCCTCACTCGTGGTCCCGCCCTGGGCGCCCAAGCCGGCCGAGGGGACGGCCGAAGCTGCCGGATTCCCCCGTCTGCCGGCTTCCCGAAGCTGCCGGACTCCCGCCCGTCGGGCTCTGCGTGGACGGCCCCGGTTCATGCCGGCGGTCTCACCCGAGCGAGGGGAGCCGGGCCCGCCAGCCGTCCCCTTGATCGGCCCGGTGAACTGCCACTCCCGCGCACCCGGTTCGACGTGACCGCGCGCAGCAACCGACAGGCCCGGCCCCAGCCCGAGCGCCGACTTCGTCCGGATACCCGACACGGGCGGGGGTACCCGCCCTCGCAGCACGGCCCATGGTCGAGTCCGGTACGCGGTGACAGCAACGGAGAATCACGTGAAGGCCCGCCAATCAGCAGTCCCGTCCGCGCCCGTCTCGCTTCCAGCGGATGAGCGGTCCGCCCGAGTCCTGTCCGACCGCTACCGGCTGGGTACGAGGATCGGATCGGGAGGCATGGCCGATGTCTACGAGGGCGTCGACACTCGCCTTCGACGGCCCGTGGCCGTCAAGGTCTTCCGGCCCGGCCCCGACCCGCAGATCGAGGACCGTCTCACCGCGGAAGCCGTCCTCCTCGCCCGGCTGCAGCATCCCGGCCTGGTCACTGTCTACGACGCCGGCCGCGACGACGACCGCACCTACCTTGTGATGCAGCTGATCAAGGGCCCGACGCTGCGCGGCCTCCTGGTGGGTGGTGCACTGCCCGAGCGGCGTGTGGTGCACGTGGGCGCCGCTCTCGCGCGGGCGCTGGCCTACGTCCACCGGGCCGGCGTCGTGCACCGCGACGTCAAACCGTCGAACGTCCTGCTCGATGCGGCCGGTGATCCCCACCTGGCCGATTTCGGCATCGCCCGCCTGGCCGACGCGACCCGCCACACGGCACCCGACGTCCTGATAGGCACCGCCGCGTACCTGGCGCCGGAGCAGGTCGCGGGCAAGCGGGTCGGACCAGCTGTGGACGTCTACGCGCTCGGCCTGGTCCTGCTGGAGGGCCTGAAGGGCCAACTGGAGTACGAAGGCAGTCCGTTGGAGGCGGCGATCGCCCGCCTCCACCGCCCGCCCGAGATCCCTGCCTGGCTCCCCTCGGACCTCGCGACCCTGCTGCGGTCGATGACCGCCCAGGACCCCGAGGCCCGCCCGGACGCCGAGAGCTGCGCCGACATCCTCGCCTCCCGTCACGAGCGGGCCGCAGCGCGTCCGTCGCCGCTTCCGGCTTCCTCCGAGTCCTTCCTTCCGGCACCCCGGGCTGCTCGTCGCGACGCGGACGAGCACGTACGGACGGAGGAGGTGGCGGTCACCCGGCCACACCTTGCGGGCGGCCCCCGCCACAGCCGTCGCCGGGCCGTGGGGACCGCGATCGCCGCACTTTCCGTGGCCCTCGGCACGACCCTCACCGTCGCCACGGCCACCAGCGGAAGCGATCGCGCCGGGACCGCTTCGCCCGCCGTGCCCCCCGCGCACCAGCCCTCCCGCACGGTGAGTCCTGAAAGCGGGTCCGGTGCTCTCCCACCGGCCGGATCGCGACACACCCGGCCCACCTCCCCGACCATCGACACGTCAGGTCCGGCCGGTGCGGCGACCGGTTTCCACGCCGAGCCCGCCGTCAGGACATTCGCCGCCTCCGGCCCGGCGGCCACGCCGACCGGATCTCACGCCAAGTCCTCCTCCAAGGGTGCGGGCTCATCCCACGGCGCGGCATCAGGCAAACCCGCGCAACACGGCCCCCGGGACGCGGACGGCCACACCCGCCACGCCGGACACGGTGGCCCGAAGCCGAAGCCGCCCACGAAGACCGGCAAGTCCCTCCGTCACCCGACGCCGAAGGGCCACGGCTGATGCCCAGCGGGCCGGACCCGACACCCGGCCCAGCCCGGCTCCGGGCACCCGCCCTCCCGCCTGCGCCCAAGCCCATGGTGAGCGTCGTGGTCGTCCTGCTGGACGGCACGCTCGCCGGGCGCCTCCGGGTCGGCGACTGACGCGCGGGCTGCTCCCGGCCGGCTCCGGCACCGGGGACGGCCGCCCGTCATGTGCCCGGCGGGGTGGGACGTGGGGCGATGTCGCCGGTACTGCCGGCGCCGAGGCTGAGGACCACCAGCCCCGTCCGGCGCCGAGCGTTCGAACCGAGCAACTCCGGATCGTGCGGGCGCTGGGAGCCCCAGGCGCGCACCCGGAGGACAGCTCCCACTGGTACCGGTCGGTGATCGCCCGCCGGCGCGGCTGACGGCACGGGCCGGAGGACGGGCTCTGGACGGGTGAGGGATCAGTCGCTGCCGGGGTGCTTGCCGGGGACGCCGAGGCCGGGCGAGAGCGGCGTGGGCGAGAGCGTGGTGTCCTCCTCACCGGGTTCCAGCAGGGTGTCGGCGGCGCCGACGATGAGCGGGTCGGGTGTGCCCACCACCTCGTGGTCCTTGCTCGCGTAGTCGATGCGCGACAGCAGGCTCCGCATGGTCTCCAGTCGGGCTCGCCGCTTGTCGTTGCTCTTGACGACGGTCCAGGGGGCGTGGGAGGTGTCCGTGGCACGGAACATGCGGACCTTCGCCTCGGTGTAGGCGTCCCACAGGTCCAGGGACGCGAGGTCGGTGGGCGAGAGCTTCCACTGCCGCACCGGGTCGACCTGCCGGATCGCGAAGCGTGTGCGCTGCTCGGAACGGGACACCGAGAACCAGAACTTCACCAGCACGATGCCGCTGTCGACCAGCATCCGCTCGAAGGTCGGGCACTGGTCGAGGAACAGCTCGTACTCCTCCTGGGAGCAGAAGCCCATCACGCGCTCCACGCCGGCCCGGTTGTACCAGGAGCGGTCGAAGAACACGATCTCCCCGGCCGTCGGCAGCTGCGCGACGTACCGCTGGAAGTACCACTGGCCCGCTTCGCGTTCGGTGGGTTTGTCCAGGGCGACCACGCGTGCGCCGCGCGGGTTGAGCCGCTCGGTGAGCCGTTGGATCGTGCCGCCCTTGCCCGCCGCGTCACGGCCCTCGCACACGACGACGACGCGCGTGCCGGTGTCCTTGACCCAGCGCTGGAGCTTGAGCAGCTCGATCTGCAGCACGCGCTTGGCGCGCTCGTAGTCGCGGCGTCCCACCTTGCGGTCGTAGGGGTGGTTCTCCCGCCACGTCCGGATGGGGCGTCCCTCCGCGTCCAGCACGATCGGCCGCTCTCGCCGACTGGCGTCCACGGTCAGGCCGTCGAGCAGCTTCCCGGCGTCGTCCGCGTTCATCAAATGGCATTCCGTTCGGCTCTCGCGGTCGGTCACAGAACACACGAGTGCCCCGTCCGGCCGCGTCCATGGGTGGCGCCGCGCTGGACGACGCCGACCGCGCGAGAGTGGTCACCGGCCGAGGGCTATGGGTGTGTTGTCCCGGGATGTTGGTGACACGCCGGCTGGGTGCTCGAACAGGTGAGGGCCTTCCGGGTTCGGTGTGGATTGCGACATCCGCACGCCGACCGCAGGAGGGCCTCCTGTCCCACCGCAACACCCTGCTGACCCCGACCGGCAGGCTGCGTCCGGCCCGGTGTGTCGTGGACGACGGCTGGCCGCCGCGGCGGGCCGCGGAACGCTTCCCGGTCAGCCACACCACCGCCGAACGCTGGGCCGGCCGCTACCGGCAGCTTGGGCCCGAGGGCATGCACGACCGCTCCAGCCGCCCGCACCACCAACCCCGCCGCACCCCGCCCGCCGTCGAGACGCAGGTCGTAGGGCTGCGGCGCGAGCACCGTATCTGTCGGCCGGTGCACATCACTCGATGCCCAGGGGTGCGATCCCCAGGTCCTCACGCATGAGGCGGCGCATCTGCGCCATGGCCCCGCGCCGCCGCTCTATCAGGGGCGCGTCGCCGGCGGAGCCGACAGCCACTCCACGGGCATAGGCGTCGCGGATCGCGCGCAGGCAGTGGAACGCCTCGTTTCCCGCCACCACGACCTGCGGGGCACCCGCGAGCCAGAGGCGTTCGCTCGCGGTGTGGACGCCGGTCCCGCGGACGGCTTCACGCACCGCCGCGTCACGTGCCGACTCGGACTTGTGGTCGCCGAGGGCGACGGCCCGTATCTCCTCACCCGCGGCTTTGAGAGCGGACGGCGCACACCCGTGCAGCCCCTCTCGCGCGAGAAGTTCTTCGCGCGGGCGGCCGGGGTGACGGACTTCGGCACCGGGCCCGGGCTCGTCTCGCACCAGGAGGACCTCGCCGTCTATCCCGTGGCGCGGGCCCGCAGCCACGGCGGCTGGCTCGACGTGGATGGACGCGCCGGTCTCGTGGTACGCGGCGCGGACCGGGACCATCCCGTCTCCGTCTACGACGACGCGCTCGTCCTCAGTGACGGCCCCGCCGCCCCGGTCGTGATCGAGGGGTATCCCGCTGCCTCTCCCGACCGGTTGCGGGCGCTGGCGGCGCGGAAGGCGCCGTGGGCCGAGCACGCCCGGGTGCGGGCGGCGTACGTGGAGGAGCACCTGAGTCTCTTCAATCTCTCCGACGAGGAGGTCCGCACCCGTGTCTCGGTGCCGCAGGACGGCGCCGAGCGGTACGTCTTCGCGGGGACGCAGACCGTGACCGGGGACGGGATCGCCCGGGGCGCGGCCGCACCCGCGCACTGCGCGTCCGCGCGACGGCCCGCTACGTCGTGCGTGACGACCGGATGCAGGGAACCCACGTCCTGGAGCAGTCCGCCGGGCGAGGCGGAGGCGAGGCGTGCCGGACGCTCCCGCATTGCGGGACGGGAGGCGCACCCGGATAGTGAAAGAGGCCGCGACGCGACTCGTGCGCGGGCACGCTTCCATACCTGCCTGCCACCAGGTCGATGTGCGGCCGTGGCAGTCGCCGGGCAGTCGACCGGCCATCACAGCACTGCTCATCCGTTTCCGAAGCGGGCCCGGCCACCACGGCTCTCGCGCCCTCAGCCAGACAGTCCGCTTGCCCCACCGTGGAGGAGCCCCGTGGCCGACTCCGTGTCCACTACGAACACCGGTGTTCCAGTGGCGAGTGACCGGTACTCGTTCACGGTCGGTGGACGACGCCCAGTCCGGTACGGGAAGAACATCGAGGCGACCGCTGGCGGCCGCGTCGCCGACGCCTTCGCCTGAACCCGTACCGCCCCTACCGGCCCGCTCGCCGCCGAAGGCACCCCGAACCCATCGCCGAAAGGACCCGACCATGCCGGTGTGTACCACCCGCGACGGAATCGACATCTTCTACAAGGACTGGGGCCAGGGCCGCCCGGTCGTGTTCATCCACGGCTGGCCGCTCAACGGTGACGCCTGGCAGGACCAGCTCAAGGCCGTAGCCGACGCCGGCTTCCGCGGCATCGCCCACGACCGCCGCGGCCACGGACGCTCCGCACCCGTCTGGGACGGCTACGACTTCGACACCTTCGCCGACGACCTCAACGACCTGATCAACCACCTCGACCTGACCGACGTCACGCTGGTCGCGCATTCCATGGGCGGCGGCGAACTCGCCCGCTACATCGGCCGGCACGGCACCGGACGGCTGCAGTCGGCCGTGCTGCTCTCCGCTGTCCCGCCGATCATGGCCAAGTCCGACGACAATCCCGAAGGCGTACCGGACGAGGTGTTCGAGCAGATCAGGAACGGCATCCTCAACGAGCGCTCGCAGTTCTGGAAGGACACCGCGGAGGGCTTCTTCTCCGCCAACCGGTCCGGCAACAGGGTCACTCAGGGCAACAAGGACGCATTCTGGTACATGGCGATGGCCCAGACCATCGAGGGCGGCGTGCGCTGCGTGGACGCCTTCGCCTACACGGACTTCACCGACGACCTCAAGAAGTTCGACATCCCCACTCTCGTCGTCCACGGAGACGACGACCAGGTCGTCCCCATCGACGCCACCGGCCGCAAGTCCGCCGAGATCATCGCCGACGCCGAACTCAGGGTCTACGCGGGCGGCTCCCACGGCATCGCCATGGTTCCCGGCGACAAGGAGCGCTTCAACCAGGACCTGATCGAGTTCCTGCGCCGCTGACCGGCACAGTCCCGGCCGCGTGTCCGGCCCCCCTCCCTGGAGCGCCGGACACGCGCGTCACCTGCCGCCCCGTGCGGGGCAGGTCCAGACCCCTGACGCAGTCGAGGCGGTCGGTGACGCCGCACAGGCCGCCGCCCGGGAAGTGGCGGCAACGCCCCGAGCCGCTCCTCGATCACCCGCTGGGCAATCGAGGCGGCATGTGTCATGCCCGCGTCGCGGCGGTGGAGCGGCGCGAGCAGGAGCGGCAGCGCGCCGATGTCGGCGCCGGAGGCAAGGGCCGCGGCGAGCCTCCGCCCGCGCGGGGTGTCACCCGATGTGGCCGTGGCCGAGCTGGGTGAGGGCCGTGTCGAGCGCGTCGGCGAAGAAATCCGCGGCGGTGCAGTCGATGCACAGCGGCGGCTTGATCTTCAGGACGTTGAGATGGTCGCCGGTGGGCTGGACGATGACGCCCAGGTCCAGCATGCGGTCGCACAGTTCGGCGGTCTCTTCGGTGGCGGGCTCCAGGGTGGTGCGGTCCCGGACGAGTTCCAGGCCGAGGTAGAGGCCCGAGCCGTGGACGGCGCCGATGATGCCGTGGCGGTCGGCCAGCGCCTCGAGCCGGCGTTTCAGACGGCCGCCGACGCGGACCGCGTTGCCCTGGAGGTCCTCGTCGCGCAGGATGTCCAGGACGGTGAGGCCGACGACGCTGGAGACCGGGCTGCCGCCGGTCGAGGAGAAGAAGTAGCCCTGCTCGCGATAGCGATCGGCGATCTCCTTGGAGGTGATGACGGCCCCGAGGGGGTGTCCGTTGCCCATGGCCTTGGCCACGCAGACGATGTCGGGCACGACCCCTTGCTGCTCGAAGCCCCAGAACCAGTGCCCCAGGCGACCGTAGCCGACCTGCACCTCGTCGGCGACAGCGAGGCCGCCGTGGCGGCGCACCGCCGCGTACACCTCGGTGAGGTAGCCGTCCGGGAGGGCGACGCCCCCGGCGTTGCCGTAGTAGGTCTCGCCGATGAACGCTCCTGCCGGGCGGCCGGAGGCGGCCAGTTCGTCGATCACCGCGGCGGCCTCGGGCCCGTAGCGCACGGAGTCGGCCCCCCTGTGCCGGCCCCGGTAGGAGTTGGGCGAGT
The DNA here is from genome assembly GCF_040683715.1 of Streptomyces sp. NPDC093260. Lineage (NCBI taxonomy): Bacteria > Bacillati > Actinomycetota > Actinomycetes > Kitasatosporales > Streptomycetaceae > Streptomyces > Streptomyces sp. NPDC093260. The sequence goes on along the minus strand of NZ_JBFBEK010000021.1, from coordinate 3,680 downwards.
CCACGGTGTGGACCCAACCCGGGCGGGTCTTCAGGGCGTTCGGGTTGTCCTGGAGCGAGGTGGAAACGGCGTCGGAGGCGTATGTCCAGCCGTGGTACGCCTCGCGCAGTGCGACGACGTCGTGCCGGCCGGAGGCGCCGATGGCCAGCCGGAGACCCAGGTCCACCGCCTCGGAACCGGAGTTGACGAGGAACACCGTGTCCAGGGGCTCGGGAAGCAGTTGGGCGAGGCGTTCGGTGAACTCCACCACGGAGGAGTAATGGAACCGCGAGTTGGTGTTGAGCCGCCGCAGCTGCCGGGAGACCGCCTGCTCGACCCGGGGATGGGCGTGCCCCAGCGCGGTGACGTTGTTGACGACGTCCAGGTACGCGCGGCCCTCGGTGGACAGCAGATGGTGGTACCAGCCTCGTTCTATGCGGGGCGGGTCGGCGTAGTAGTGCCCTTGCACGGTGGCGAACGCGGCGGCGCGCCGGTCGAGCAGGTCACCGTCGCGCGGACGGTCGGACTCGGCCGGAAGACCGATGAGGGGGGCGGGATCGGCGGTGAGCGCGAGCCAGCCGGCGGCGTACTCGGGCCGGACCAGGCACGGGACGGCAGGACCGTCGGCTTCGCGCAGAGCGACGTGGACCATGGCGCCGGAACCGAGGTGGGCGATGTCCTCACCCGCCTGCACCGTCGCACCGGCGTCCACCACGGGCCGGCCCTCCCGGGCGAAGGACAGGGACAGCACCTGCGCACCGTACGTGAGTTCCATCCGGTCCGGCGCCGCGGTGAGGACCTGGCCCGCGGCGGGCGCCTGGACCACGGTGTCCCGGCCGGGCCAGAGATCGATTCCGGTGGGCACCGTGGCGGTCGACGCCATCGACAGCACCTGCGTCCGAGTGAGCCGCGCACGGGCGTACCTGGTGGCCACGGCGGCCGCGCCGCCCGCGAGCGCGGAGGCCGCCAGCCGGTCCTCGGTACCGGCGTCCGCCCAGGACCCGTGGTCCATGCCGTCGGCGTCGGCAGACAGGTCGAGGACGGTGATGTCGTCGGCTGCGAGACCTCGCAGGAGAGGACGCACCGGGGTGTCGGCCTGCGCGGTGGCAGGCACGTCGGCCATGCCGGTCGCGTCCCTGACCAAACCGGTCATCACCGGCAGGGGCAACCGGGTGGCCTGTTCGAACATGCGCCATTCCCGGTCGAGTGCGGCCTCGGCGTAGGCGTTGTCCTCGTCGACGGCGGTCTGCTGCCGCCCGCTGACCACCAGGACGGCGGCGCGCAGGATCACCAGCGGCCACAACGCGTCCGTCTCCTCCCGGGAGAGCGGCCGTACGGCGTGGAAGGCGCGGACGGCCGGCAGCAGGTGGTGCGGCTCGATCCCGTCATGGTGGAGCAGTGAGGACAGTGCCACGGCGAGTTCGCCCACCGCCCAACTCACCACCACGTCACCGAAGTCGATGACCCCGTCCGGAACGGGCGGACGGGCCTCGGGACGGCGGATCAGATTGTCGTCGGTGAGGTCCAGATGCACCGCCTGCGACGGCAGCGCGGCGGCGACCTTCTGGACGTGTGCCCAAGCCTCGGCGGTCGCGTCACGAAGGGCGGCACGCCGGTCGGGCTCGTCGATGTGCCCGGCGAGCTTGGCGACGACGCGGTCGGCGTGCTGCGGGTCCCACTGGAGCACGCGGTCGAGGCCCGGGTGCCGGAAGCCGCGCAGGGCGGTGCTGACCTCCGCGACGATCGTGCCCATGGCCGCCACCGTGGTCGGTGGCAGATGCCGAGGTCCTGAGAGCGTGCCTCCGGGCAGGTAGCGCAGCAGGCGCGCGACGGCCGGACCGTGCTCGGTGTCCACCGTCGTGCGCCGCGGGGAGCCGTCGGGGTGGCGCAGGACGGTGGCGATACGGAGTTCCGGGCGGGCGGCGGCGATCAGCTCCGCCGCCTCGTCCTGGGCGTCGATCTCCATGACGCCGAAGGCGGGGTTGGCGATCTTCAGAACCGCCTCGGGCGTCCCGTCGACGCCGTGGAGCAGGAAGTTGGCGTCCTGCTGGCTGCCCAGCGCTTGTGCACGAGCCGTGATGCCGAGGTGTTCGGCAGCGATGCGCTCCGCCTCCGCCGGTGCCACGCGGGGGGCGGGAAGGGCGTCCTCGGTGAAGAAGTCGATCGTGCGGTACTCGTCGTGCGGCATGCGGGGTCCTCGGCTGGTGCGGGCAGACAGGGCTGGAACGCTCGGACGTCTCAGTCGACGTGCCACAGGAAGCGGTGCGTGTGGATCCCGAAGTAGGGGAAACTCTCCACCGACGTGACCCCCTCGACGGGCCGGACGACGTCGTTGATGAAGTCCAGCAGGACCCGGGGCTGACCGCACACCACTTCCACGAACAGGTCGAAGCCGCCGGCCGTCAGGACCGTGTACACGACTTCGTCGTGCCGGGACAGCTCGTCGGCGACCGCCCGGGGATCGCCGTCGACGCGCAGGCCGAGTAGGGCCATCGCCTGCTGTCCCATGGTCATCGGGTCGGTCACTCCGACGACCTGGACCGCCTTGGTGTCGATCAGCCGCTGCAGTCGGAGCCTCGCGGCCGACGGCGACAACCCGACCCTGGGCCCCAGATCGGCGTACGGGATCCGGCCGTCGACCTGTAGCTCCCGCAGGATGGCCCGGTCGATGTCGTCCATGAAGCACCTCTCCGGCCTGGACAAATCGCGAGTGTCGCACTTGTTTCAAGCACGATGCCCGATCGGCGCGCGTGATTCAAGCGTCAGTGCGCTCGAATCGAGCGAATGACGGGCGCACGAGTCCTCATGAGCGCTTGAGGGTTCTGACCGTCCCGGCGGGCGCCGGCGCTTCGCGGCGGGTGTCGTTCCCGAGGTGGGGGCGTCAGCGTCCGGCGCCGTCGTCATGCCGCGGAACAGCACCACGCGACATGGCGCCGGGTGACGGCGCCGCCGCCGAGCGGCATGGGCAGCGTCCCGGGGACTTCCTCGGTGATGCGCCGAGCCGGACGTACCTGCCGCCGGGGCAGTCCACCGGGCGGTGGCGGCCACCGCCCCCGCCGGTGGCGAACCGTCCGCTCGGAGCCCCCGGGATCGGTTCCGCAAACGCGCCGCCCTCAGTCGTCGCAGACGCGGACGACGGTCCGGCCCGCACCCCTCGGCCGTCGGCCGAAGGCGGTCACGGCCTCGGCGAGCGGCAGCACCGAGCCGCGCCCAGAGCGAGTACGGCGCTCCGGTCGGCCGTTCGCCCGGTGCCGATGACGCGGGCCCCCGCCTCTCGCGCGAACTGCACGGCGATCGACCCGACGGCGCCAGCGGCGCCGTGGACGAGGACGCTCTGGCCGGCGTCGACGCACGCGTGATCGAACAGTCCCTGCCAGGCGGTCAGGCCCGCCTGGACGCCGCCGGCTGGTCGGCCGGTCCCCTTCCTGGTCCGGGACGGCGACGCCGCGTCCACGTCACGCCGCCCTTCGCGTCGACCTGCGCGAAGGTGTTGACTCCTTTGCCGGCGGCCGACCTCAGGGTCTCGACCGGCAGCTGACGGAGCGGCGCGCGCCCGGCGCCTCAGGAGTGAACCGCGGCGTCCAGTGTCGCCCGGGTCTCGACCAAGGCGTCGACCCCGGTGATCTCGCAGAGCCGCCGAAGCTGCTGTGGCGGCGACACCACGCGCAGGGTGGTCGCCTGGTGGGCCTGGATCAGCACGT
>NZ_JBFBEK010000020.1:0-134280 GCF_040683715.1 Streptomyces sp. NPDC093260 | reverse complement strand
GCCCGGTTACATTCCGAACCCGGAAGCTAAGCCTTTCAGCGCCGATGGTACTGCAGGGGGGACCCTGTGGGAGAGTAGGACACCGCCGAACAATTTTTGGGGAAACCCCGCACCGTATGGTGCGGGGTTTTCCGCGTTTCAGGGGTCGGAGACCCCTCCTCAGAGGTCCGCAGGCTCACGGATTCAGAGGCGGCCGGCCGCCTTGAGGGCGAGATAGGCGTCCGCCAGTGCGGGTGCCAGGTCGTCCGGTGTCGCGTCCACGACCGTCACCCCATGTCGGCGGAGCTGCTCGGCGGTGCGCCGGCGTTCCGCCTGCGAGCGGGCCGCTGCCGCCGCTTCGTAGACCGCGTCCACGTCACCCCGGGCCTCGGCCATCCCCGCGACGTGCGGGTCTGCCACCGAGGCCACCAGCACCGTGTGCCGTTTGGTGAGTTGGGGAAGCACGGGCAGGAGGCCTTCCTCGACGGGCGCCGGGTCCAGGCTGGTGAGGAGGACGATCAGCGAGCGGCGAGGCGCTGTGCGCAGTGCGGCGGCCGTCAGGCCCCGGGCGTCCGTCTCGACGAGTTCCGGCTCCAGCGTCGCCAGCGTGTCGACCAGGGACGGCAGGAGGTTGTTCGCGGTGCGGCCCTGGACCAGGGCGCGAACCCGGCGGTCGTAGGCGAGCAGGTCGACTCGGTCGCCGGCGCGTGAGGCGAGGGCCGCCAGGAGCAGGGCGGCGTCCATGGCCGCGTCCAGGCGGGGGGCGTCGCCCACCCGGCCGGCGGAGGTGCGGCCGGTGTCGAGGACCAGCAGGATGTGCCGATCGCGTTCGGGACGCCAGGTGCGTACGGCGACCGTGGTCTGACGGGCGGTGGCGCGCCAGTCGATGGAACGGGTGTCGTCGCCGGGGACGTACTCGCGCAGGCTGTCGAACTCGGTGCCCTCGCCGCGGGTGAGGACACTGGTGCGGCCGTCGAGTTCGCGCAGTCGGGCGAGTTTGGACGGCAGGTGCTTGCGGCTGGTGAACGGTGGCAGGACCCGTACCGTCCAGGGGACTTCGTGGGCGCCCTGGCGGGAGACGAGGCCGAGCGGGCCGTAGGAGCGGATGGTGACGCGGTCGGCCTGGCGGTCGCCGCGGCGGGTGGGGCGCAGCCGGGTGGTGAGGCGGCGGCGTTCGCCCCGCGGCACCGTCAGGCGGTGGCGTGAGGCCGTCGTCTCGGTGCCGGGCTGCCAGCTGCTCGGCGGCCAGGCGTCGCGCAGTTCGGCCCGCAGCGGGCGCCGGGTGGTGTTGGTGACGGTGAGGCTGATGTCGGCGGTCTCGCCCAGACGGGCCGATGTGTCGCCGGAGCGGGTCAGACCGAGGCCTCGTACGGGGGCCGCGAGGGCGTAGTCGCAGGCGCAGGCGAGGGCCAGGGGCGCGTTGACGGCGAGGACGCCGGTCCAGCCGGCGTCCCAGAGGCCGACGGGGAGGGCGCCGAGGGCCGCGAGGAGCGCGGTGCGTCCGGTGAGGGCCATCAGCGGGGGACCGGGACGTGGGCGAGGATCGCGTTGATCACCGAGTCGGCGGTGACGCCCTCCATCTCCGCCTCGGGGCGCAGCTGCACGCGGTGGCGCAGAGTGGGCAGGGCGAGGGCCTTGACGTCGTCGGGGATGACGTAGTCGCGGCCGGTCAGCCAGGCCCAGGCGCGGGAGGTGGACAGCAGGGCGGTGGCGCCGCGCGGGGAGACGCCGAGGGTGAGGGAAGGCGATTCGCGGGTGGCGCGGCAGAGGTCGACGACGTAGGCGGCGATCTCGGGGGAGACGGTGGTCTTGGCGATCGCCGCGCGGGCCGCGTCGAGGTCGGCGGGCCCGGCGACGGGGCGTACGCCGGCGGCGCGCAGGTCGCGCGGGTCGAAGCCGGCGGCGTGGCGGGTGAGGACGTCGATCTCGTCCTGCCGGGAGGGCAGGGGGATGGTCAGTTTGAGCAGGAAGCGGTCCAGCTGTGCTTCGGGGAGGGGGTAGGTGCCCTCGTACTCGACGGGGTTCTGGGTGGCGATGACGAGGAAGGGGTCGGGGAGGGCGCGCGGGGTGCCGTCGACCGTGACCTGGCGCTCTTCCATGGCCTCCAGAAGCGAGGACTGGGTCTTGGGCGGGGTGCGGTTGATCTCGTCGGCGAGCAGGAGGTTGGTGAAGACCGGGCCGGGCTGGAAGGAGAAGGCGGCGGTGCGTGCGTCGTAGACGAGGGAGCCGGTGACGTCGCTGGGCATCAGGTCAGGGGTGAACTGGACGCGCTTGGTGTCGAGTTCGAGTGCGGCGGCGAGGGTGCGGACGAGAAGCGTCTTGGCGACTCCGGGGACGCCTTCGAGCAGGACGTGGCCGCGGCACAGCAGCGCGACGACGAGACCGGTCACGGCGGGGTCCTGGCCGACCACGGCCTTGGCGATCTCGGCGCGCAGGCCTTCGAGCGCGGACCGGGCGGCGGACGCGTCCCCGGGGTGCCCGGCGTTGTCAGTGGTCGGGTCCATCATGGACGGCGTACCTCTCTTTCGAGGGCGTCGAGTCGGTCGGCGAGGGAGACGAGGGCCGCGTCGTCGCCGGGCGGCGGGCCGAAGAGGAGGTCGTGCAGGGGCTGTGCGGCGCCGGCGCCGTCGAGGTGGGCGGACAGCGCGGGCAGCAGGGTCTCGGGCGTGTGCGCCCGGGTGGCGGGGACGCCGACGAGGGGGGCGAGGCGGGTGCGGGTGGCGGTGCGCAACGCGGTGGCGGCGCGGTCGCGGGCGTTCACCTTGCGGTAGAGGCGGGCGCGGCCTTCGACGGTTTCGGAGGCGCGGATCGCGACGGGGAGTCTTTCGAGGACGAGGGGGCCGAACCGGCGGGAGCGCCACAGGGCGGCCAGGGCGGCGGCGATGAACAGCTGGAGCGTGCCCCACAGCCAGCCGGAGGGGAGCAGGTCGAAGAAGCCGCGTTCGCCGGTGTCGGGGGCGGCCGAGTCGTCGGTGAGGGAGGGGAGGTACCAGACGAGATGAGGGCGCGAGCCGAGGAGTTGCAGGGCGAGCGAGGCGTTGCCCTGCTGGTCGAGGCGGTCGTTGTAGAGGATGTCGGGCGCGCCGAGGACGACGGTGTCGCCGCCCTGGGTCTGCGGGAGGCGCAGCAGGGTGGGCAGGTCGTCGTAGGGGTAGCAGGTGTCGGCGTCGGGTGCGGTGGTGGAGTAGCGGATGCCGCCGGTCTCCGCCCGGCCCGCGCGTCGGGCGGCGGGCAGGGCGCAGCCGGGGGCGAGCGCGGTGTCGAAGCTGGGTGCGGGGTCGGCGGTGACGCCGGGGGCGAGGCGGCCGACGGAGGGGGTGTCGGGCGCGACGAGGACGGTGCGTCCGCCGGAGGTGGTGGTCGCCGTGTGCAGCCGGGTCTGCTGGGTGCGGGTGAGCAGGTCGGGGGTGGCGATCAGGAGGGTGGTGTCCGGGCCGGCCGCGTCGCGGGCGTCGTCGAGGGTGGTGACCACGCGGGTGGTCACGCCGTGGTCGGCGAGGACGGCGGCGACGGCGTGGCTGCCGTAGGGGTCGGCGGAGCGCGGGTCGAGGCGGCCGTGCTGGTCGTTCGAGCGCAGTACGGCCAGGGTGAGGGCGCCTGCGGCCAGCAGGACGAGGGCGAGGACGATGCCGCGCGCGCGGGTCCAGGTCTGGCGGGCGGTGGGGGTGACGGAGGTGGCCGCGGTGGTGGCGGGTGCCCCGGTGGCGGTGGGCGCGGTCATCCGGCGGCTCCCTGGTGGGTGCGGGGGGCCGGGGCGCGGTCGTCGCCGTCGAGCTGAGGGCGGGTGCCTTCGAGTTCCTCGTCGACTGCGGCGATGCGCCGGTAGGACTCCTCGGTGGCGGTGCGGCCGCCGTATGTGACGTCGTCGAAGTCGCGGGCGGCGGCGTGCAGGCGGTCGTTGTGCCCGGGCAGGGTGCGGCCGGCCTCCGCGGCGGCCTCGTCGGCGGTGCGGCCGGGGCGGGTGTCGAGGAGGGCGCGTTCCTCCAGGGAGCGGACGAGGGCGCGCATGCGTTCCTGGAGGGCCTGGCTCCAGTGGCCCTGGGCGGCGTGCGCCTCGGCGGCGGCGCGGTGCTCGGCGGCGCTGCGGGGGCGGTGGTCGAACAGGGCGGCGGCGGAGACGGGCCCGCGGCGCGGGCTGCCGAGCCGCCACCACAGGGTGCCGAGCACCGCGAGGACGGCCACGATGACGACGACCAGGCCGGTGGCGCCGCCCGGTGTCGCGGCCGACGCCGAGCCGAACAGCTTGCCGATCCAGTCCCAGAGGTGGTCGAGGGCGCGCTGCAGCAGGCCGGGGTCGTTCTCGTGGTACATCCGCTTGGACAGCTCGCGCCGGGCCGCCTCCCGCGCGGGGTCGCGCGGGAGGGTGACAGGGGGTTCGCCGTCGGAGCGCGCCTGGCCGAGCAGAGTGTGGGCGCGGGCGGGCAGCAGCGGTCGTACGGCTCGGTGTGCCGCCTGCCCGAGGGCGGGCAGCGCGGTGAGAACTCCCCCCGGCGAGTTCACGGCATCAGCTCCCCGAGGCGGGTGCGCCGGGGCTCTGGACACCCGCCGCGCGGGCCAGTTCGAGGTCGAGGGCCTCGCGGCGGATGCGCTGGTCGATGTAGAGGAGCACGGTGACGCCGGCGCTGACCGGGAACTTGATCATGGAGCCGATCACCGCTCCGACGCCGCTGACCAGGAGGTAGGTCCAGCTGATGTTGCCGGTGCCGTTCAGGACGCCGGAGACGCCCTCGTCGGTCATCGCCGCGCCGACGAGGCCGAACGGGATGGCGATCACCGCGGAGAGGATGCCGGCGATGAGGGCGGCCAGCAGCTGGATGCCGAAGATCCGCCACCAGGCGCCCTTGACCAGCTTGGCCGAGCGGCTCATCGCCTTCCTGACGCCCTGCTTCTCCAGCATCAGCGCGGGCGAGGCCAGGGAGAAGCGGACCGCCAGCCAGATCGCGACCACGCCGGCGCCCAGGACGCCCAGGACGGCGATGCCGGTGCCCGCGACGGGCGATCCGGACAGGCTCACGAGGACGCCGGGCACGAGGCCGACGGCGAAGACGCCGACGCCGATGAGCAGCAGGAGGAGGATCAGGCCGAACAGCTTGAGGATCCGCGGGCGCGAGTCGCGCCAGGCCTCGGCGACGGTGATCTCCTTGCCGAGGACCGCACGGCTGGTGACCGTGGTGAGCAGCGCGGTGGCCAGGACGGTGCCGACCAGGGTGACCAGGAAGACGACGCCGGAGCCGAGTGCCGCGCTGCGCATGGCGCGCAGCAGTTCGCCGGTGGTGGCGTTCGGGTCGTCGAGGGCGTCGGTGCCGGCGCTGCCGAGGACCAGGCGCTGCACCAGGATGAGGACGATCTGGGTGACGACCGCGACGGCCAGGGAGATGCCGAGGACGGTGCGCCAGTGGGTGCGCATGGTGGAGACGGCGCCGTCGAGTATCTCGCCCACGCCGAGTGGGCGCAGCGGGATCACGCCGGGCTTGGCCGCGGGCGGCGGGCCGCCCCAGCCTCCTCCCCAGGCGCCGTAGCCGGGGCCGCCCCAGCCCCCGGGGCCGCCGCCGTAGCCGCCGGGTGTGCCGTAGCCGCCGGGGCCGCCCGCGGGCGCCGTGCCCCAGCCGGGGGCCGGGGGCGGCGGGGGCGGGGTCTGGCCGGTCCCGCCGGGGGACTGGCCGGCCGGGGCGCCGGTGGGCGCGGACCACTGGCCTGCGGGCGGCTGTTCCTTGGACCACTTCACGCCGGGGCCCGCCGGGGGCGTGCCCGGCCGGTCCGCGGGCTGCGCGGGAGCGGGGCGGTCGGCGGCGTCGCCAGGTCCGGGCGTGCCGGGACGCTGGTCGTCGGACGGGGCCGATCCGGGCGAGGACCAGCCCGGAGTGTCGTTCATCGTCGCTCCTTCACGGTGCCCGTCCGCGGTCGCGGCGGCAGGTTGGCTGCCATCGTGCCATGGGGTGGTCTTCGGGTGACCGGCAGCGGTAGGGGCTGTGGCGCTTCTATTGTCCGGGGGATACGGGGAAGACTGACGGCATGGCTGATCAGTACGCGCAGACTCGTGAGGACAATCGGCCGGCGGGTTCCCCGGCCATCCGCTGGGAGGAGCTGCCCGAGGGTCCGGTCGTGGTGCTCCTCGACCAGACCAGGCTGCCCGTCGAAGAGGTCGAGCTGGTGTGCACGGACGCGCCCGCGCTGGTCGAGGCGATCCGGACGCTGGCCGTGCGCGGGGCGCCGCTGCTCGGCATCGCCGGGGCCTACGGGGTCGCGCTCGCCGCCGCCCGGGGATTCGACGTGGACGACGCCGCCGCCGCGCTCGCCGGGGCCCGGCCCACGGCGGTGAACCTGTCGGTCGGGGTGCGCCGGGCGCGGTCCGCCTACCAGGCCGCGCTCGAACGGACCGGTGATCCGCGCCAGGCCGCCCCGGCGGCGCTGGCCGCGGCTCGGCAGCTGCACCAGGAGGACGCCCGGGCCAGCGCCCGGATGGCCGAGCACGGGCTGGCGCTGCTGGACGAGCTGCTGCCCGGCGGCGGGCACCGCGTCCTCACCCACTGCAACACCGGCTCGCTGGTGTCGGGCGGTGAGGGCACGGCGTTCGCGGTGGCGCTCGCCGCGCACCGGGCCGGGCGGCTGCGTCGGCTGTGGGTGGACGAGACCCGGCCGCTGTTCCAGGGCGCCCGGCTGACCGCGTACGAGGCGGCCCGCAACGATCTGTCGTACACGCTGCTCACCGACAACGCGGCCGGATCGCTGTTCGCGGCCGGCGAGGTGGACGCGGTGCTGGTGGGCGCGGACCGGATCGCGGCGGACGGCTCGGTGGCCAACAAGGTGGGCACGTACCCGCTGGCGGTGCTCGCCCGCTACCACCACGTGCCGTTCGTCGTGGTCGCCCCGGTGACGACGGTGGACCTGGACACCCCGGACGCGGGGTCCATCGAGGTGGAGCAGCGGCCCGGGTACGAGGTGACCGAGCTGATCGCGCCGCAGATGCCGGTGACGGGGGCGGGCAGCGGCATCCCGGTGGCACCGCTGGGGACGCAGGCCTACAACCCGGCGTTCGACGTCACCCCGCCCGAACTGGTGACCGCGATCGTCACCGAGGAGGGGGCGCTGTCGCCGGTGACCGGAAAGGGACTCGCCGAGCTGTGCGCACGGTCGCGGCAGGCGGGGGCCGAGTGAGGGGGCGGCGGGGCCCGGTTCCGTAGCGGTCCGCGGCGGTGTTCTCCGGTCGAGGGCAGACAGTGACGGCTCGATACGACTATCGTCACAGGCCAGTGAGCTGCCTCACCTGGATCTTCGCAGCCGTTACGAGAATGGGATGATGTCGTTCATGAAGGGACGAGTCCTTGTCGTCGACGACGACACCGCACTGGCCGAGATGCTCGGGATCGTGCTGCGTGGTGAAGGTTTCGAGCCGTCTTTCGTAGCCGACGGCGACAAGGCGCTGGCCGCTTTCCGGGAGGCGAAGCCCGATCTGGTGCTGCTGGACCTGATGCTGCCCGGTCGGGACGGCATCGAGGTGTGCCGCCTGATCCGGGCCGAGTCCGGTGTGCCGATCGTGATGCTGACGGCCAAGAGCGACACCGTCGACGTCGTCGTGGGCCTGGAGTCCGGCGCCGACGACTACATCGTGAAGCCGTTCAAGCCCAAGGAGCTGGTCGCCCGTATCCGGGCGCGGCTGCGCAGGTCGGAGGAGCCGGCGCCGGAGCAGCTGGCCATCGGCGACCTCGTCATCGACGTGGCCGGGCACTCCGTGAAGCGGGACGGCCAGTCCATCGCGCTGACCCCGCTGGAGTTCGACCTGCTGGTCGCCCTCGCCCGCAAGCCGTGGCAGGTGTTCACCCGTGAGGTGCTGCTGGAGCAGGTGTGGGGCTACCGCCACGCGGCGGACACCCGCCTGGTCAACGTGCACGTCCAGCGGCTGCGTTCCAAGGTCGAGAGGGACCCGGAGAAGCCGGAGATCGTGGTGACCGTCCGTGGTGTCGGCTACAAGGCCGGACCGAGCTGACATGTCCGGGGACAGTGCCGCTTCGGCGTCCGGACGGTCCGGAACCCGCACGGGGCGGCCTGTCGGCCGGACGGGTGCGGACTCCGGCTGGGGACGCCTCCTGAAGGGCGGGCTGCTGCACGGAGGCGTGCAGGGCAGCCCGGTGCTGCGTCTGCTCATACGGTGGGTGCGCCGGCCGCTGCTGCCGGTCATGCGGCTGTGGCGGCGCAACATCCAGCTCAAGGTCGTCGCCACCACGCTGCTGATGTCGCTCGGCGTGGTCCTGCTGCTCGGCTTCGTCGTGATCGGGCAGGTGCGCAACGGGCTGCTGGACGCCAAGGTGAAGGCGTCGCAGAGCCAGGCCACCGGCGGATTCGCGGTCGCCAAGCAGAAGGCCGACGAGGCCGCGGCCGGTACCGCCGGCGACGACGCCTCGGGCGACGGCCGCGCCTCCCAGAACCTCATCTCCTGGATGAGCGAGCTGGTCTCCTCGCTCTCCAGCGGAGGCCAGGGCGCCTTCGACGTCGTCACGCTCCCCACCGACGACGGCACCGGCGGGCGCGGCCCGCGCGCCTCCGGCCGGGTGGACCCCACCGCGAGCGTCCCCGAGGACCTGCGGGCGCGGATCAACGGCAGCATGACCGCCGCGCAGAGCTACACCCGCATCGTCTACAAGGACACCGACAAGAAGCCGCAGCCCGCGCTGGTCATCGGCAAGCAGGTCAACGACCCCAACGGCGACCCGTACCAGCTGTACTACCTCTTCCCGCTCAGCCAGGAGGAGAAGTCGCTCAGCCTGGTCAAGGGGACGCTGGCGACGGCGGGCCTGTTCGTCGTCGTCCTGCTCGGCGCCATCGCCTGGCTCGTGGTGCGCCAGGTCGTCACACCCGTGCGGATGGCCGCCGGGATCGCCGAGCGGCTGTCGGCCGGGCGGCTCCAGGAGCGGATGAAGGTCACCGGCGAGGACGACATCGCCCGGCTCGGCGAGGCCTTCAACAAGATGGCGCAGAACCTCCAGCTGAAGATCAACCAGCTGGAGGACCTGTCGCGGATGCAGCGCCGCTTCGTCTCCGACGTCTCGCACGAGCTGCGGACGCCGCTGACGACCGTGCGGATGGCCGCCGACGTCATCCACGAGGCGCGCGAGGACTTCGACCCGGTCACCGCCCGTTCGGCGGAACTCCTCCTCGACCAGGTGGACCGGTTCGAGTCGCTGCTCGCCGACCTGCTGGAGATCAGCCGCTTCGACGCGGGCGCGGCGGCACTGGACGCCGAGCCGATCGATCTGCGCGAGGTCGTCCGGCGGGTGGTCAGCGGCGCCGAACCGCTCGCCGAACGCAAGAGGACCGTGATCCGCGTCGTCGGCGACCAGCAGCCCGTGGTCGCCGAGGCCGACGCACGCCGCGTGGAGCGTGTCCTGCGCAACCTCGTCGTCAACGCCGTCGAGCACGGCGAGGGCCGGGACGTCGTCGTCAAGCTCGCCGCGGCGGGCGGCGCGGTCGCCGTCGCGGTCCGCGACTACGGCGTCGGGCTCAAGCCGGGCGAGGCGACCCGCGTCTTCAGCCGCTTCTGGCGCGCCGACCCGGCACGCGCGCGTACCACCGGCGGCACGGGCCTCGGCCTGTCCATCGCCCTGGAGGACGCCCGGCTGCACGGCGGCTGGCTGCAGGCGTGGGGCGAACCGGGCGGCGGCTCGCAGTTCCGGCTGACGCTGCCGAGGACGGCGGACGAACCGCTGCGCGGCTCGCCGATCCCGCTCGAACCCAAGGACTCGCGCCGCAACCGGGGCGTCGTCGGCGACGGCGCCTCGCAGGGCGGCGGCAAGCCGGCCACCGTACCGGCGCAGCAGACCGGCGAGCGGACGGCGGCGGGCCGGGGCCCGATAGGGGCCCGCCCGGCCGCTCCGGCGCCCACCGCCGACCCGACGGCGTTGCCCGGCAACGGCGCGCGCGTGGTGCCCCGGCCCGCCTCCGGCGGCCGGCGGCCCGAGACGGCGTCCGGCCCGGACAGGGCGGTCGGCGTGGACACGGCGGCAGGCCCGGAGACGGCGAAGGAGCACGGCGCGGGCGGTACCGCGGACCCGGAGGGAGCCGGGGCGCGGGACGCGAGGCAGCAAGGGGAGGCATTTCGTGGGCGCTGAGCGCGAGGGGGGCGCGCGGCGTCGGCCGATGCGCGCGGTGGCGTACGCCGCCTGTGGAACGGTCCTGCTGGCCGGGTGCGCCTCGATGCCCGACAGCGGGGACCTGCGCAATGTGGAGTCCACCCAGCGGCAGGACGCCGAGGTGCGCGTGTTCGCCATGCCGCCGCGCGAGGACGCCCCGCCCGCGGAGATCGTGCAGGGCTTTCTGGAGGCGCTGACCAGCGACGATCCCACGTATGCGACGGCACGCCAGTATCTGACCGGGGCGGCCTCGCGGCAGTGGGACCCGCAGGAGTCCACGACCGTGCTCGCCAACGGGCCGGACATCCGCACCGAACGCTCCACCGGGCGCGAGGACGCCGGCGACTACGCGGTCACGCTGACCGGCAGCAAGGTGGCCCGGGTGGATCGCCAGCAGTCGTACGCGCCGCTGGAGGGGCACTACGCGCAGGCGGTGCACCTGTCCCGGGACAAGAAGACCGACCAGTGGCGCATCGACGCGCCGCCGCAGGGCGTCGTCATGGGTCAGTCGGACTTCCAGCGCAACTACATGTCCGTCAACAAGTACTACTTCGCCTCGAACACCGCCTCCGGCGCCGAGGCCGCGGCGGGGACGCCGGTGGCGGCCGTCGCCGATCCCGTCTTCGTGCGCCGCCGGGTGGACGCGATGACGCAGACGGTGCGGTCCGTCCTGGCCGGGCCCACGCACTGGCTGCGGCCGGTGGTCCGGTCGAGCTTCCCGTCCGGTACGGCGCTGCGCAAGGGCGTGACCGCCCTGTCGCCCGACGACCAGAACCGGCTGACGGTGCCGCTGAACGTGACGGCGGCCCGGGTCGGCGGAGCGCGGTGCGCGGAGATGGCGACGCAGTTGCTGTTCACGCTGCAGAACCTCACCCCGACCGTGGACGCGGTGACGCTCCAGGGCGCGGACGGGCAGACGCTGTGCGCGCTCGGCGAGGACCAGGCGCGGGCCGTCGCCGCGCGCGGCGCCGAGAAGCGGCCCGAGTACCTGTACTTCCTCGACGAGAAGCGCCGACTGGTGCGGATGCCGGGCAGCGGTTCCGGCACGGGCGCCGAGCCGGTGCCGGGCGCGCTGGGCGAGGGCGTGCAGAAGCTCAGCTCGGCGGCCGTCTCCTGGGACGAGCGCACCGCCGCCGGCACCAGCTTCGACAGCAGGTCGCTGTTCGTCGGCTCGCTGGTGTCGGGCGGCCCGCTCGGCGACCCCGTGCTGCAGAGCCAGGGGAAGACCGAGGCCGATCGGCTGACCGCGCCGAGCTGGGACGCGCGTGGTGATCTGTGGATCGCCGACCGCGATCCGGCCCGGCCGCGCCTGCTGGTGCTGAAGCAGGGCGCGGGGAGTCCGCTGGAAGTGCAGGTGCCCGGCCTGGACGGGCGCGTCGACGCCGTGCGGGTGGCCGCCGACGGGGTGCGCATAGCGCTCGTCGTCCAGCACGAGGACGGCAACAGCTCCCTGGTCGTCGGCCGGATCGAGCGCGACGGGAGCGGGGACCGGCCGCTGGTGTCGGTGCTGGAACTGCGGCCCGCCGCGCCCGAGCTGGAGGACGTCACCGCCATGTCGTGGGCGGGCGACAGCCGGCTCGTGGTGGCCGGGCAGGAGCAGGGGGGCGTGCAGACGATGCGGTACGTCCAGGTCGACGGTTCGACGCCGGAGGGACCGACGCCGGCCGCGCTCACGGGCGTGCGGAAGCTCGCCGCGTCCGAGGACGAGCGGCTGCCGCTGGTGGCGTACTCGTCGGCCGACGGAATCGTCCGGCTGCCGGCCGGGGCGCAGTGGCAGAAGGTGCTCAAGGAGGGGGCGGCGCCCGTCTACCCGGGGTGACCTCAACGCCGGGGGGCGATGTTCCCGCAGGGGCGCTTCACTCGTGTGAGTGAGGCGCCGGCCGGTGCGGGCGCTGCTTTCCACAAGGGGGTCGGGCCGGGTTTTCCACAGGGGTGGCCGACGCGGTGCCGCGTCGGCACAGTGGATCTGTGCGCGGGTGGTGGCAGGACTTCACCGACCTGGTGCTGCCGGCCGAGTGCGCGGGGTGCGGCAGGCCGCGCGCGGTGCTGTGTCCCCGGTGTCGTGCCGTCCTCGGCGGGTCCGCGCCGCGTCGGGTGCGTCCGGTGCCGTCGCCGGCCGGGCTGCCCGATGTGCACGCCGCCGCTCCGTACGCGGACGAGGTGCGGGCGGTGCTCCTCGCCCACAAGGAGCGCGGCGCGCTGGCCCTCGCGGCCCCGCTGGGCGCGGCGCTGGCGGGCGCGGTGCGGGCCGGGCTGCGGCGGGCGTGGCTCGAACGGGGCGGGCGGCCGGTGCTGTTGGTGCCGGTGCCGTCGGCGCGGCGCGCCGTGCGGGCGCGGGGGCACGATCCGGCGCGGCGGATCGCGCTCGCGGCGGCGGCCGAGCTGCGCCGGGCGGGGACGCCGGCCAGAGCCCCGGCGGTGCTGCGGCAGCGGCGTGCCGTGGCCGACCAGTCGGGGCTGGACTCCCGGCAGCGGCTGGCCAACCTCGCCGGCGCGCTGGAGGTGATGCCGGGCGGGGTCCGGCTGCTGCGTCTGGGGCCGGTCGTCCTGGTGGACGACCTGATGACGACGGGCGCCTCGCTGGCGGAGGCGGCGCGGGCGGTGAGGTCGTCCGTGTACTCCGCGCGAGCCCGGGAAGGGATGGGGCTACGGAACTCGGGAACACGGCGAGAGGAGGAGGGCAACCGGATGTACGGCGCATCGGAAATGGCGGGTACGCACGGCGCAGGTGAAGTGATCTGCGCGGCTGTCGTCGCGTCCTCGCCGGATTCCTTCGAAATAAGCCGGAA
This sequence comes from Streptomyces sp. NPDC093260, assembly GCF_040683715.1. Taxonomy (NCBI): domain Bacteria; kingdom Bacillati; phylum Actinomycetota; class Actinomycetes; order Kitasatosporales; family Streptomycetaceae; genus Streptomyces; species Streptomyces sp. NPDC093260. The sequence continues at coordinate 121,388 of NZ_JBFBEK010000020.1, read as the reverse complement.
CTGACTGCGATCTTACGTCGTTGCAGGTAATGACAGGGGCAATTCACTTGAACGGAGGTACGCCGCAGTAGAGGGTGACGCCATCCGTCCGAGCGAGATATGTTCGGTTGTGAGGGAATGGCGCAGGCCGCTCCCCTCATATCGGAATGCCGTGGTGCGTGTTCGCGGGTTCGTTTTCCGCAATCGCCCGTCGGCAGGGTGGAGATCTCGCCCGCGGGGGAGGAGGAGGTGGACGTCACCGAGTCCGAGGTTCCGGACCTGACCGGAACCGGGTGCGAAAGGGAGATGCTCCGCCGTCGAAGCGGAGCGATCCGGGAACGGAGTTCTGCGTGGACATCGTCGTCAAGGGCCGCAAGACCGAGGTGCCCGAGCGGTTCCGCAAGCACGTGGCCGAGAAGCTGAACCTGGAGAAGATCCAGAAGCTCGATGGCAAGGTGATCAGCCTCGACGTCGAGGTGTCCAAGGAGCCCAACCCCCGACAGGCCGACCGGTGCGACCGAGTGGAGATCACGCTCCGCTCCCGCGGTCCGGTGATCCGGGCGGAGGCAGCGGCCAGTGATCCCTACGCGGCGCTCGACATGGCCGCGGAGAAGCTGGGCGCGCGGCTGCGCAAGCAGCACGACAAGCGGTTCTCGCGCCGCGGCGCGCGCCGGATCCCGGCGGCCGAGGTGGCCGACCACGTACCGGGTGCGGCGACGCTGACCGCCGACGGCCTGGCCGTCGGCGCGGACGAGGCGGGCCGGGTGCCCACCAAGAAGGTCGGCTCGCTGGAGGTGCAGGGGGACGGCCCCCTCGTCGTCCGCGAGAAGACCCACGTCGCTTCTGCGATGACCCTCGACCAGGCTCTCTACGAGATGGAGCTGGTCGGGCACGACTTCTATCTGTTCGTCGACTCCGAGACCAAGGAGCCCAGCGTCGTCTACCGGCGGCACGCCTATGACTACGGCGTGATCCACCTCAGGACGGACACGATGGTCGCCGAGGAGCACTCGCCCGAGGCGGGCGGGACGCTGGGCGGCTGACCGCGGCCGGTCACGGCTGATCCCGGCCGGACCCACCCGGCCGACAGTCGAGTGGTGCCCCTGGAGCGTGTGTGCGCCCCAGGGGCACCGGTGTGCGACCCCTTCGCGCCCCGTTCGCGCCCCGGCTTGGTCACCGCCGTGCCGACCGGACATGGAATCATGGCCGCAACGGCCCAACCGCTGGGCCGTTGCCTTGGGTTGGCCACGGCACCGCACACCCGGCCACTGCCTCAGGGGGAGGAACAACGATGACGGACAGCTTCGGACCGCCGGCCGACGAGGACGCCGACGGCGTCGCCGCGACGGGCCCGGACCCGGACGCGTCCCGCGCCGAACCGATCAGGGTCCTCGTCGTGGACGACCACGCCCTCTTCCGCCGCGGCCTGGAGATCGTGCTCGCCGCCGAGGAGGACATCCAGGTCGTCGGTGAGGCGGGCGACGGCGCCGAGGCCGTCGACAAGGCCGCCGACCTGCTGCCCGACATCGTGCTGATGGACGTGCGGATGCCCAAGCGCGGCGGGATCGAGGCGTGCACCTCGATCAAGGAGGTCGTCCCCAGCGCGAAGATCATCATGCTGACGATCAGCGACGAGGAAGCCGACCTCTACGACGCCATCAAGGCGGGCGCCACCGGCTATCTCCTCAAGGAGATCTCCACCGACGAGGTGGCCACCGCCATCCGCGCGGTGGCCGACGGCCAGTCGCAGATCAGCCCGTCCATGGCGTCCAAGCTGCTCACCGAGTTCAAGTCGATGATCCAGCGCACGGACGAGCGCCGTCTGGTGCCCGCGCCCCGGCTGACCGACCGCGAGCTGGAGGTCCTCAAGCTCGTCGCCACCGGGATGAACAACCGGGACATCGCCAAGGAGTTGTTCATCTCGGAGAACACCGTGAAGAACCACGTCCGCAACATTCTGGAGAAGCTCCAGCTGCACTCCAGGATGGAAGCGGTCGTCTACGCGATGCGCGAGAAGATCCTCGAGATCCGCTGAGCCCGGGAAGTCCCCGCCTCCGGGCTCAGGCCGCTCGGGGCCGCTCAGGCCAGGGCGCGGGTGAGTTCCCGCACGAGGGGCTCGCGCAGTTCCGGGGCGTCCACGCGCTCGACGCGCACGTCCGTGCACTCCACCCAGCTCGCCGCCTCGATCAGCGCCTGCGCGACGGACGGCACGGCACGGGTGCCGTCCAGCGTGACCTGACGGGCCACCAGGGTGCGGCCCTCGCGGGCGGGGTCCACCCGGCCGACGAGCCGGCCACCGGCCAGCACCGGCATCGCGAAGTAGCCGTGGACCCGCTTCGGCTTGGGGACGTAGGCCTCCAGGCGGTGGGTGAAGCCGAAGATCCGCTCGGTGCGCGCCCGCTCCCACACCAGGGAGTCGAACGGCGACAGCAGCGTGGTGCGGTGCCGGCCGCGCGGAGGCGTCGCCAGGGCCGCCGGGTCCGCCCAGGCCGGCTTGGACCAGCCCTCGACCGTCACCGGGACCAGGCCCGAGTCCGCGATCACCGCGTCGACCTGCTCGCCCTTGAGGCGGTGGTAGTCGGCGATGTCCGCGCGCGTGCCCACCCCGAGGGACCGGCCGGCCAGCCGCACCAGCCGGCGCAGGCACTCGGCGTCGTCCAGCTCGTCGTGCAGCAGGCCGGCCGGGACGGCGCGCTCGGCGAGGTCGTAGACCCGCTTCCAGCCGCGCCGCTCGACGCAGACCACCTCGCCGTACATCAGGGCGCGCTCGACGGCGACCTTGGCGCCGGACCAGTCCCACCAGTCGCTGGTCTTCTTGGCCCCGCCCAGCTCGGTGGCGGTCAGCGGGCCCTCGGCACGCAACTGCTTGAGCACCTGGTCGTAGGCGCCCTCGGGCAGCTCGTGGCCCCAGTGCGGGCGGCCGCGGTAGGCGCGGCGGCGGAAGGCGAAGTGGGGCCACTCCTCGATGGGCAGGATGCACGCGGCGTGCGACCAGTACTCGAACGCGTGCGTGTCGGTCCAGTAGGCGCGGTCGACGGTCTTGCGGCCCACCGCGCCGAGCCGGGCGTAGGGGACCAGCTCGTGGGAGCGCGCGAGGACCGAGATGGTGTCGAGCTGGACCGCGCCGAGGTGGCGCAGCACGCCCCGGACACCCGAGCGCCGGTCGGGAGCGCCGAGGAAACCCTGGGCGCGCAGAGCGATCCGGCGGGCTTCGTCCGCCGAGAGGTCGGTGGTGGGGCGCGGGAGCGAGGTCATGTCTCCGCACGATAGGCGTCGGCACTGACAGCAGGGGCCGACCTGCGGAGACCGTGGTCCCTCCCGCGCCCGCCCGTGGGAGGACCGCCGCCCCGCCCGCTCACCCGCGCGCGGGCAGATACGGCGCCGTCGAGGCGAGGCTCAGGTCGGAGGGGAGCAGGGAGCCCACCCAGCAGTCGCGCAGCACCCCCTTGTTGTTGAGCGCGGAGCGCAGCGTGCCCTCCACGGTGAAGCCGGCCCGCTCGGCCACCGCGCGCGAGGCCCGGTTGCCGACCTCGGCGCGCCACTCCAGGCGGTCGACGCCGAGGCGGGCGAAGGCCCAGCGGGCGGCGGCGCCGGCGGCCTCGGTGACATAGCCGTTGCCGCGGTGCTCCTTGACCGCCCAGAAGCCGATCTCGGCCGTCCCCAGGGAGCGCATCGTGACACCGAGCATGCCGGCCAGGTCCCCGTGCGGCAGGTCCCCGTGCGCCAGGTCCCCGTGCGGCAGGTCCCCGTGCCGCAGGAACAGGCCGAAGGTGCACATCGAGCCGTCGGCCCAGCCGTCGGGGACCTGCTGCTCCACGAATCCGCGTGCGTGCTCGTACAGATAAGGGGAGGGGACCGTGGTCCAGCGCTGGATGTCCGGGTCCTGTGCGGCGGCGTACACGGCGTCGGTGTCGGCGGGGCCGACGGTGCGCAGCAGGAGGCGGTCGGTCGTGAGGACGGCGGGTTCCATCACCCGATTCTGCGCGGGCGGCGCGCGCCGGCGCCATTCCTTTCGCGAGCGCGCGCGGGTTCTTTCGCGGAACGTGTGCGGACGGTCACCGATCGCGCGATTCACGGCGGCGGGGCGGCACCATCGGCGGCCCTGGTCCGTTGTCCTCTGTGAAGGCGATGCACAGCAGTGGACGCGTGCCGTCGCGGCAGGCCCTCCCGGCGTGGCGGGGTCCTCGCATACCATGGCCGTTGCTCAGTCAAGTCAAATGGAAACCGACCGTCCCAGGCCCGACCGGCAAGGAGACCAACCCCCGTGTCCGTCCTCTCGAAGATCATGCGTGCAGGCGAAGGCAAGATCCTGCGCAAGCTGCACCGCATCGCGGGCCAGGTGAACTCCATCGAAGAGGACTTCGTCGGCCTCTCCGACGCCGAGCTGCGTGCCCTCACCGACGAGTACAAGCAGCGCTACGCCGACGGAGAGAGCCTGGACGACCTGCTGCCCGAGGCGTTCGCCACCGTCCGCGAGGCCGCCAAGCGCGTCCTCGGCCAGCGTCACTACGACGTGCAGATGATGGGCGGCGCCGCCCTGCACCTCGGCTATGTCGCCGAGATGAAGACCGGTGAGGGCAAGACGCTCGTCGGCACGCTGCCCGCGTACCTCAACGCGCTCTCCGGCGACGGCGTCCACATCGTCACGGTCAACGACTACCTGGCCGAGCGCGACTCCGAGATGATGGGCCGCGTCCACCGGTTCCTGGGCCTGAGCGTCGGCTGCATCCTCGCCAACATGACCCCGGCGCAGCGCCGCGAGCAGTACGCCTGCGACATCACCTACGGCACGAACAACGAGTTCGGCTTCGACTACCTGCGCGACAACATGGCCTGGTCGAAGGACGAGCTGGTGCAGCGCGGGCACAACTTCGCCATCGTGGACGAGGTCGACTCCATCCTGGTCGACGAGGCCCGTACGCCGCTGATCATCTCCGGCCCGGCCGACCAGGCCACCAAGTGGTACGGCGACTTCGCCAAGCTGGTCACCCGGCTGAAGAAGGGCGAGGCGGGCAACCCGCTCAAGGGCGTCGAGGAGACCGGCGACTACGACGTCGACGAGAAGAAGCGCACCGTCGCCATCCACGAGTCCGGCGTCTCCAAGGTCGAGGACTGGCTGGGCATCGACAACCTCTACGAGTCGGTGAACACCCCGCTCGTGGGTTATCTGAACAACGCCATCAAGGCCAAGGAACTGTTCAAGAAGGACAAGGACTACGTCGTCATCGACGGCGAAGTCATGATCGTCGACGAGCACACCGGCCGTATCCTCGCCGGCCGCCGCTACAACGAGGGCATGCACCAGGCCATCGAGGCGAAGGAAGGGGTGGACATCAAGGACGAGAACCAGACGCTCGCGACGATCACCCTGCAGAACTTCTTCCGCCTCTACAACAAGCTCTCCGGCATGACCGGTACGGCGATGACCGAGGCCGCCGAGTTCCACCAGATCTACAAGCTCGGCGTGGTCCCGATCCCGACGAACAAGCCGATGATCCGCAAGGACCAGTCGGACCTGATCTACCGCACCGAGATCGCCAAGTTCGAGGCGGTCGTGGACGACATCGCCGAGAAGCACGAGAAGGGTCAGCCGATCCTGGTCGGCACCACCTCGGTCGAGAAGTCCGAGTACCTCTCGCAGCAGCTCAGCAAGCGCGGCATCCAGCACGAGGTGCTCAACGCCAAGCACCACGAGCGCGAGGCGCAGATCGTCGCGCAGGCCGGCCGCAAGGGCGCCGTGACGGTCGCGACGAACATGGCCGGCCGCGGCACCGACATCAAGCTCGGCGGCAACCCCGAGGACCTCGCCGAGGCGGAGCTGCGCCAGCGCGGCCTCGACCCCGAGGAGCACATCGAGGAGTGGGCCGCGGCCCTGCCCGCCGCGCTGGAGAAGGCCGAGGCGGCCGTCAAGGCGGAGAAGGAGGAGGTGGAGAGGCTCGGCGGCCTCTACGTCCTCGGCACCGAACGGCACGAGTCGCGCCGGATCGACAACCAGCTGCGCGGCCGCTCCGGCCGTCAGGGCGACCCGGGCGAGTCCCGCTTCTACCTCTCCCTCGGCGACGACCTGATGCGGCTGTTCAAGGCGCAGATGGTCGAGCGCGTGATGTCGATGGCGAACGTCCCCGACGACGTGCCGATCGAGAACAAGATGGTCACGCGCGCGATCGCCTCCGCGCAGTCGCAGGTGGAGACGCAGAACTTCGAGACCCGCAAGAACGTCCTGAAGTACGACGAGGTCCTCAACCGCCAGCGCGAGGTCATCTACGGCGAGCGGCGCCGCGTCCTGGAGGGCGAGGACCTGCACGAGCAGGTGCAGCACTTCATGGACGACACCATCGACGCCTACGTCGCCGCCGAGACCGCCGAGGGCTTCCCGGAGGACTGGGACCTGGACCGGCTGTGGGGCGCCTTCAAGCAGCTGTACCCGGTCAAGGTCACCGTGGAGGAGCTGGAGGAGGCGGCCGGCGACCGTGCGGGTCTGACGGCCGAGTTCATCGCCGACTCCGTCAAGGACGACATCCACGAGCAGTACGAGGCGCGTGAGGCGCAGCTCGGCTCGGAGATCATGCGGGAGCTGGAGCGGCGGGTCGTGCTGTCGGTCCTGGACCGCAAGTGGCGCGAGCACCTCTACGAGATGGACTACCTCCAGGAGGGCATCGGGCTGCGCGCGATGGCGCAGAAGGACCCGCTGGTCGAGTACCAGCGCGAGGGCTTCGACATGTTCTCCGCGATGATGGACGGCATCAAGGAGGAGTCCGTCGGCTACCTGTTCAACCTGGAGGTCCAGGTCGAGCAGCAGGTCGAGGAGGTGCCGGTGGAGGACGCCGCGCCGTCCCTGGACAAGGCGCCGCAGGACGCGGTGCCGGCGCAGGCCGGTGCGCGGCCGGAGATCCGGGCGAAGGGGCTGGATGCTCCGCAGCGGCGGGAGCTGCACTTCTCCGCTCCCACGGTGGACGGTGAGGGTGGTGTCGTCGAGGGCGAGTTCGCCAGTGACGACGAACCTGTGCGGTCGGAGTCGGACGGGCTGACCCGGGCTGAGCGGCGGAAGCAGGCGAAGGCCGGGCGGCGCCGGAAGAAGTGAGGGCGCGCTCCGCTGGGGGCGTGGCTTGACGGGCCGGGTGTCTTGTGGACGCCCGGCCCTTCCGTTGTGCGTGCCGCGCGGTCCCCCGGGTGCGGGGAGTCGCATCCGGTCCCCGGCGGTGGTCCGGTGGCCGGAGGTGGTCCGGTGGCCGCAGGTGGGGTGCGCCGGCCGGCGGGGGGTGCCGCTGCGTCCACCCGTGCCGGCCTGGGGGCATGCGGGCCCTTGAGGCCCCTTGACGCACTGGCGGGAGGCCCGGCTGCCCGTGGTGAGGACAGGCCGTCACCGGCTCCGCGCGCCCCGGCCGCAGCCGGGGCGTCAGGGGCGCGGAGTGCCCAGTTCGATCGCCGTGCAGCGCCAGCGGTGGTCCTTGCCCTGTTCCAGGCGGAACGCCAGGGCGCGGAGCTGGTCGCCGGCGCCGATGCGGGCGAAGACCTCCAGGGCGTCCGGGCGGGCCTCGTAGTAGCCGATGTCGCGGACCACGGGGCGGGCGCCCCGGGTGCGCAGGGGGCCGCGTTCGGCGAGCCGGGCGAGTTCGTCGTAGGCGCGGCCCGCTGTGTGCCGGAGCATCCAGTGGACCGGCCGCTGTCCGCTCAGCACGGCCAGCAGGCGGTCGGCGAAGAGGTCGCTGGTGACCGGGTGCGGGGCCGGGCGCACGCCGGTGGCGGCGTGCGCGGCCGACCCCGGCGGGCGGCTGCTGTCCGGGGTGCGGGCCGGGCCCGGCGTACGGGTGTCGCTCGGGATGCGGGGCGGCCCCGGCGGGCGGCCGCCACCCGACGGGCGGACCGGGCCCGGCGGGCGGTTGCCGAACGATGTGCGGGGCGGGCCCGGGGTGCGGGGTGGGGCGCCGCCGGGGCGGCGGGCGTCGTGGCGGCCCGGAGGGCGGGTGCCCGGCCGGCGCTGGGCTCTGGTCATGACCTTGTTCACGAGTGGGGGTCCCCGTTCTGCGACGGCAGAGCCGCGAGGCCCTGCCGTACCGGTCGGTAACTTCTTGCAGGGATCTTGTACGGGACCCGGTTCCGGCCCGGCAAGGGAGCGGAGGCCCACCCCGGGCGCCCGGGAACTTCACTCATCCGAGTGATCGCGCGCGGAACGACTCCCGTGGCGAAAGGGCGGGAAGGGTGTGTAACGGGTGAATCGGGAGGTGTCGGGTGGACGGCTTCCGGAGTGCCGCCGGGGACACGAACGGGGACGCCCGCACGTATCCTGAAGGCCGTCCGGGCGACCCCGCGCGCCACCACGGCTCCGACGGCACCGTACGCGGCCCCCGGGCACCGTACGCGGCCCCCGGGCACCGCACGAAGCCCCCGGGCACCGCACGAAGCCCCCGGGCGCCCCCGCAGCCCTCCGACCACGAAAGCGGCCCGTCATGCGCGTCTACGTCCCCCTGACCCTCCCCGGTCTCGCCGAGGCGCACCGGACCGGGCGGCTGGGCGCGGAGCCGTTCGCCGCCTACGCCGTCACCCCCGCGCTGCGCGCCTGGTACGGCTCCGACGACACCGAGGAACTGGAGTACGCCGCCCTCACCCAGGCCGCCCTGGCCTCCCTGCGGCAGCTCGCGGCGGCGCCCGACGCACCGCGCCGCCGGGTCGTGGTCGCCGTCGACGTGGCGGACGGCGCGGTGAGCGCCGGGCCGGGCGCGGGCACCGAGCCCGGCGAGGTGCGGCTGGCCGGGAGCGTGCCGCTGGCCAAGGCGGCCGCCGTGCACGTCGACTCCGGCGACGCCGGGGCCGAGGTGGCCGCCGCCGCGGCCGCCCTCGCGGCGGCGGATGCCGGGGACGACAAGGCGCAGGCCGCCGTGGACGCGGCCGAGGAGCACGACCTGCTGTGGTTCGCCACGCAGGAGATCGGGAACCTCGTCACCGGGCGCGAGGACTCCTGACTGTCAGTGGCTGCGAGTACGTTGGACGGCATGGGGATGCACTCGGTTTCGGGAACGGGGACGCCGTCGGGGGCGCACATCGTCTGGGACTGGAACGGCACGCTGTTCCACGACAACGACGCGGTGATCGGCGCGACGAACGCCGCCTTCGCCGAGATCGGTCTCGCGCCGATCACGCTGGAGCGGTACCGCACGCTGTACTGCGTGCCGATCCCGAAGTTCTACGAGCGGCTGATGGGCAGACTGCCCACCGACGCCGAGTGGGAACTGATGGACGAGGTCTTCCAGCGGCACTACACCGAGCACCGCACCCGCTGCGCGCTCGCCGAGGGCGCGGTGGACCTGCTCACGGGCTGGACGTCGGCCGGCCACAGCCAGTCGATCCTGAGCATGTACGGCCATGAGGACCTGGTCCCGCTGGTGCGGGGCTTCGGTATCGAGGCGCACTTCATACGCGTCGACGGGCGCACCGGACCGTCCGGCGGCAGCAAGGCCGAGCACATGGTGCGCCACCTCGGCGCCCTGGCCGAGCGGGTGAGCCCGGCGCGCACGGTGGTGATCGGGGACGCCGCCGACGACGCCGTGGCCGCCCGGCACGCGGGGGCGCGGGCGGTGCTGTACACGGGCGGCTCGCACAGCCGGGCCAGCCTGGAACAGGTCGGCGTGCCGGTGGTGGACACCCTCCAGGAGGCGGTCGCCGAGGCGCAGCGCCTGGCCGCCTGAGCCCGCCCGCGCGACGGGCCCGCCCATGGGTACCCGTACGCGGACGCAGACCCGTACGCGGACGCAGACCCGTGCGCACCCGTACCCCTAGGGCACCCGCGCCCCGTGCTCCCTGTGCAGAACGTCAAAGTTTCACCCCCGGTTTTGTACACATACGGCTCATGACGGGTCACCCCGCAGGAGCGATAGCCTTGTGGCGTGATCAGCGCGATAGTTCGCGGGGGCGCCGTCGCCACCGCTCTGCGCCCGGTGTGCACGGACCACATCCGTGACCGGGCGGCGGTCGCTGGTCCTCGCGGGCGGTACGGGGCCGGTGTGGCCCCCGGGACGCCGCGTCAACCCCGGGAAGCGGCGCCGCAGAGAGCAGCGTCACACCCTCCGGGCGCGTCGAAGATGGCCGATATCCCCCCGCTCATCTCACCCAGCGGCATAGCGTCGGTAGGGGCCGGAAACCCCGGACCCGGACGTTACGCCGAAGGGGAAGAGACCGTACTTCCTTCAACGTCACGCAACGGCGCGCGACAGGAGCCAGAGGACAATGCAGACCAAGCTGGACGAAGCCAAGGCCGATCTGCTCGAAAGGGCCGTTCGGGTAGCTGAGAACAGTCCGGCCGGGGGGCACCTCCCGGCCGGGACGACAGTCGAGGGCGCCCCGGACCGGGATTCCGTGCTCTCGTTCCTCCAGCGTTACTACCTGCACACCGCCCCCGAGGACCTCGCCGACCGCGACCCGGTCGACGTCTTCGGAGCCGCCATCTCGCACTACCGGCTGGCCGCCACCCGCCCGCAGGGCACGGCCAACGTGCGCGTGCACACCCCGACCGTCGAGGAGAACGGCTGGACGTGCAGCCACTCCGTGGTCGAGGTCGTCACCGACGACATGCCCTTCCTCGTCGACTCGGTCACCAACGAGCTGACCCGCCAGGGCCGCGGCATCCACGTCGTGATCCACCCGCAGTTCGTGGTCCGCCGCGACCTGACCGGCAAGCTCCTGGAGGTGCTGCCCGCCGCGCAGCCCGGCGAGCAGCTGCCGCACGACGCGCACATCGAGTCCTGGATCCACGTCGAGATCGACCGCGAGACCGACCGCGCCGACCTCAAGCAGATCACCGCCGAGCTGCTGCGCGTGCTCTCCGACGTCCGCGAGGCCGTCGAGGACTGGGAGAAGATGCGCGACGCGGCCGTCCGCATCGCCGACGGCCTGCCCGGCGAGCCGGTCCCCGCCGACCTGCCCGGACCGCAGGTGGAGGAGGCCCGCGAGCTGCTGCGCTGGCTGTCCGCCGACCACTTCACCTTCCTCGGCTACCGCGAGTACCGGCTGCGCGACGACGACTCGCTGGCCGCCGTCCCCGGCACCGGGCTCGGCATACTGCGCTCGGACCCCCAGCACGGCGGCGAGGACAGCCACCCGGTCAGCCCGTCCTTCGAGCGGCTGCCCGCCGACGCCCGCGCCAAGGCCCGCGAGCACAAGCTGCTCGTGCTGACCAAGGCCAACAGCCGGGCCACCGTGCACCGGCCGTCGTACCTGGACTACATCGGCGTCAAGAAGTTCAACGACAAGGGCGAGGTCGTCGGCGAGCGCCGCTTCCTCGGTCTGTTCTCCTCGGCCGCCTACACCGAGTCGGTGCGCCGGGTCCCGGTGATCCGCCGCAAGGTCGAGGAGGTCCTGGACCGCGCCGGGTTCTCGCCCAACAGCCACGACGGCCGCGACCTGCTCCAGATCATGGAGACCTACCCGCGCGACGAGCTGTTCCAGACCCCGGCCGCCGAGCTCCAGTCGATCGTCACCTCCGTCCTGTACCTCCAGGAGCGCCGCCGGCTGCGGCTCTACCTGCGCCAGGACGAGTACGGCCGCTACTACTCGGCCCTCGTCTACCTGCCGCGCGACCGCTACACCACCGGTGTGCGCCTCAGGATCATCGACATCCTCAAGGAGGAGCTGGGCGGCACCAGCGTCGACTTCACCGCCTGGAACACCGAGTCGATCCTGTCCCGGCTGCACTTCGTCGTCCGCGTCCCGCAGGGCACCGAGCTGTCCGAGCTGTCCGACGCCGACAAGGAGCGCATCGAGGGCCGTCTGGTGGAGGCCGCCCGCTCCTGGGCGGACGCCTTCTCCGAGGCGCTGACGGCCGAACTGGGCGAGGAGCGCGCCGCCGAGCTGCTGCGCCGCTACTCCGCCGCCTTCCCCGAGGGCTACAAGGCCGACCACACCCCGCGCGCGGCCGTCGCCGACCTGGTCAACCTGGAGCAGCTGGACGAGACGAAGACGTTCGCGCTCAGCCTGTACGAGCCGGTGGGCGCCGCCCCCGAGGAGCGCCGCTTCAAGATCTACCAGAAGGGCGGCACCGTCTCCCTCTCGCAGGTGCTGCCGGTGCTCAGCCGGCTCGGCGTCGAGGTGACCGACGAGCGGCCGTACGAGCTGCGCTGCGCGGACCGCACCACGGCGTGGATCTACGACTTCGGCCTGAGGATGCCCAAGGACGCCGCGGGCATCGGCGACCACCTCGGCGACGACGCCCGCGAACGGTTCCAGGACGCGTTCGCCGCCGCCTGGACCGGCAAGGCGGAGAACGACGGGTTCAACGCGCTGGTGCTGAGCGCCGGGCTGAGCTGGCGCGAGGCGATGGTGCTGCGCGCCTACGCCAAGTACCTGCGCCAGGCCGGTTCCACGTTCAGCCAGGACTACATGGAGGACACCCTCCGCAACAACGTCCACACCACCCGGCTGCTCGTCTCCCTGTTCGAGGCGCGGATGGCCCCGGAGCGCCAGCGCGCCGGGCACGAGCTGGTGGACGCCCTGCTCGAAGAGGTCGACGCGGCACTCGACCAGGTGGCCTCGCTGGACGAGGACCGCATCCTGCGCTCCTTCCTGACGGTGGTCAAGGCGACCCTGCGCACCAACTTCTTCCAGACCGGCGCGGACGGCCGGCCGCACGAGTACGTCTCGATGAAGTTCGACCCGCAGGCCATCCCGGACCTGCCGGCGCCGCGCCCGGCGTACGAGATCTGGGTGTACTCGCCGCGGGTGGAGGGCGTGCACCTGCGCTTCGGCAAGGTCGCCCGCGGCGGTCTGCGCTGGTCCGACCGGCGCGAGGACTTCCGCACCGAGATCCTGGGTCTGGTCAAGGCGCAGATGGTGAAGAACACCGTCATCGTGCCGGTGGGCGCCAAGGGCGGCTTCGTCGCCAAGCAGCTGCCCGACCCGGGCGTGGACCGCGACGCCTGGCTGGCGGAGGGCGTCGCCAGCTACAGGACGTTCATCTCGGCGCTGCTCGACATCACCGACAACATGGTGGCGGGCGAGGTCGTGCCGCCGCGTGACGTGGTCCGCCACGACGGCGACGACACCTATCTGGTGGTCGCCGCCGACAAGGGCACGGCCACGTTCTCCGACATCGCCAACGAGGTCGCCGAGTCCTACGACTTCTGGCTCGGCGACGCCTTCGCCTCCGGCGGCTCGGCCGGCTACGACCACAAGGGCATGGGCATCACCGCCCGCGGCGCCTGGGAGTCGGTCAAGCGGCACTTCCGCGAGCTGGGCGTGGACACCCAGTCCGAGGACTTCACGGTGGTCGGCATCGGCGACATGTCCGGTGACGTGTTCGGCAACGGCATGCTGCTGTCCGAGCACATCCGTCTGGTCGCCGCCTTCGACCACCGGCACATCTTCGTCGACCCGAACCCGGACGCGGCGACCGGCTACGCCGAGCGCCGCCGCCTGTTCGAGCTGCCGCGCTCCAGCTGGGCCGACTACGACACCTCCCTGCTGTCGGCGGGCGGCGGGATCTTCCCGCGCAGCGCCAAGTCCATCCCGGTCAACGCGCACATCCGCGAGGCCCTCGGCATCGAGTCCCGCGTCACCAAGATGACCCCGGCCGACCTGATGCGGGCGATCCTCACCTCCCCGGTGGACCTGCTGTGGAACGGCGGCATCGGCACCTACGTCAAGGCGTCCACCGAGTCCAACGCCGACGTCGGCGACAAGGCCAACGACGCCATCCGCGTCGACGGCCGGGACCTGAGGGTCAAGGTGGTCGGCGAGGGCGGCAACCTCGGCTGCACCCAGCTCGGCCGGATCGAGTTCGCGCAGACCGGCGGCAAGGTCAACACCGACGCCATCGACAACAGCGCGGGCGTGGACACCTCCGACCACGAGGTGAACATCAAGATCCTGCTCAACGGCCTGGTCACCGACGGCGACATGACCGTCAAGCAGCGCAACAAGCTGCTGGCGGAGATGACCGACGAGGTCGGCGCGCTGGTGCTGCGCAACAACTACGCGCAGAACACGGCGATCGCCAACGCGCTCGCCCAGTCCAAGGACATGCTGCACGCGCAGCAGCGCTTCATGAAGCACCTGGTGCGCGAGGGCCATCTGGACCGGGCGCTGGAGTTCCTGCCCACCGACCGGCAGATCCGCGAGCGGCTGACCGCCGGGCACGGCCTGACCGGCCCCGAGACGGCCGTCCTGCTGGCGTACACGAAGATCACGGTCGCCGAGGAGCTGCTGCACACCTCGCTGCCGGACGACCCGTATCTGCGCACGCTGCTGCACGCCTACTTCCCGACCCAGCTGCGCGAGCGGTTCGGCGAGCAGATCGACGGCCACCCGCTGCACCGCGAGATCACGACGACCGTCCTGGTCAACGACACGGTCAACACCGGTGGCACCACCTATCTGCACCGGCTGCGGGAGGAGACCGGCGCGTCGCTGGAGGAGATCGTCCGGGCGCAGACCGTGGCCCGCGCGATCTTCCGCTCGGCGCCGGTGTGGGACGCGGTGGAGGCCCTGGACAACCAGGTCGAAGCCGATGTCCAGACCCGTATCCGGCTGCACTCGCGCCGGCTGGTCGAGCGCGGCACGCGCTGGCTGCTGAACAACCGGCCGCAGCCGCTCCAGCTCGGTGAGACGGTGGAGTTCTTCGTCGACCGGGTGGAGCAGGTGTGGGCGCAGCTGCCCAAGCTGCTCAAGGGCGCCGACCTGGACTGGTACCAGCAGGTCTACGACGAGCTGTCCGCCGCGGGCGTCCCCGACGAGCTGGCGACGCGGGTGGCCGGCTTCTCCTCGGCCTTCCCGGCGCTGGACATCGTCTCGGTGGCCGACCGCATGGGCAAGGACCCGCTGGACGTCGCCGAGGTGTACTACGACCTCGCCGACCGGCTCTCCATCACCCAGCTGATGGACCGCATCATCGAGCTGCCGCGCAACGACCGCTGGCAGTCCATGGCCCGCGCGGCGATCCGCGAGGACCTGTACGCGGCGCACGCCGCGCTGACGGCGGACGTGCTGGCCGCGGGCAACGGCACCTCGACGCCGGAGCAGCGGTTCGAGGTGTGGGAGCAGAAGAACGCGGCGATCCTGGGCCGGGCCCGCACCACGCTGGAGGAGATCCGCGGCTCGGACTCGTTCGACCTGGCCAACCTGTCGGTGGCGATGCGGACGATGCGGACGATGCTGCGCACGCACTCGTAGCGGCGCGCGGGCGGCCGTCGGCCGCCGGGCGTGAGGGCGCCCCCGGGCTTCGGTCCGGGGGCGCGCTGGTCCCGGGCGCTCTTGTCGTTTTCTTTCCATTGTTTGGCGCGCGCCGCGCGGAAATTTACCCTTTCCTGTTATTCACGATCATTCGAGTAATGTTGCCGGGTGACTGTGAAACTCGCCGAGAGCCGTCCGGCCGCACGCGCTTCCGCCCCTGCTCCCGTACGCGTCGCAGCACGTCCCGGGCCCCCTCCGCCCCTTTGTGTAACCATCAACTTTTCTCCGGGGAATTCCCCGCGGCGGGTCCTATTCCGCTTTCCTGTCCACCGCGCCCGGCTTTCCCGGCACCATGCGCTCCGCGCCGCCTGAGGCACGGCGCGCGGGCCGGACCGCGGTACGGCCGCCGGTCTCCGCGAAACGTTCCGCCGCCCCCTGGGCCGCCGTCGCCCTCCTCGCCGTCCTGCTGCTTCTGGTGATCGTGCGCCTGCCGTGGGCCGGCGACCTCGGCATGCACGCGGCCACGATCGAGCGGCTGCGCCACAGCCTCACCCGGCCGCGCGACCCGCTCGTCGACGCCGACGCCCCGAGCCCGTACTACTCGCCGTGGATGCTGGTCCTCGGCTGCGTCGCCCGGGTGACCGGGCTGTCGGTGTTCGTGGTGCTGCGGCTCGCCGCCCTCGCCGGGCTGGCGCTGCTGGCGACGGGCGTGCGCCGGTACGTGCGGACGCTGAGCGCGCACCCGGCCGCGCCCGCCCTGGCCGTGCTGAGCCTGGTCCTGCTGTGGGGCACCGTCCTGATCAACTGGAGCGGCTTCCTCTCGCTGAACTCCCTCGCGCTGACGGTGTCGTACCCGAGCGTCGTCGCGCTCGGCCTCGCCTTCCACCACTGGGCCTGGCTCACCCGCTCCCTGCGCGCCCCGGCCGGCTGGGACGTGTGGCTGGGGCTCGGGGCGCTGTGGTCGGTGATCCTGCTGTGCCACCAGTTCACCGGTGTCGTCGCCACCCTCGGCGCGCTCGCCGCGGTGCTCGCCGCCCGGCCCCCGCGCGCGCAGTGGCCGCGCCTGGCCGCCTCGGCGGCCCTCGGACTGCTGGTGCTGTGGGTGTGGCCGTACTACGACTTCTTCGCGCTGTTCACGGCCGGCGGCGACCTGGAGGAGGTGCACCGCGCCCTCTACGACCACTTCCCCGGCCGGTACTGGCTGGTGCTGCTCGGGGTGGCCGCACTGGCCGCGCGGTGGCGACGCGACCGCCGGGACCCGCTCGTCCTCTTCTTCGCGCTCGGTGCGCTGGTGTGCGCGGCCGGGTTCGCCTGCGGCCACTACTCCTGGGGCCGGGCGCTGCCCGCCGCGCTGATCCCGGCGCAGCTGGCCGCCGCCCTCGCCGTCGTCCAGGGCGGGCCGCGCGCGGTGCGCGTCCGGTGGGCGTGGGCGCTGGCCGCGGCCCTGGCGGTGGGCACGTGGACCCAGTCCGGGGTGCTCGGCTACGTCGTCGGCCGCGCCCGGCTGCCCGCCGTCGTCGCCGTCAACTACGTCCGGCCGTGGGCGGGCTACCACTGGATCACCCCGTACGTGCGCTACGGCGACGTGGTGATGGCCCGCGACCTGCCCTCCCGGCTGATCCCGGCCTACGGCGCCTACACCGTCACCCCCGGCTACCCGGACCTCTTCCTGCCGGACGAGGACCGGCGCGAGCGGGCCGCCCAGCGCTACTACCGGCCCGGCACGCCGCCCGGCGCGCGCCGGGACATCCTGCGCGCCTACGCCGTCCGCTGGGTCCTGGACGACCCCACCCCGCACCCGGTCCCGGGTCTGCGCCCGGTGGCCCGGGACACAGCCGGCGACGAGGTCCTGTACGCGGTGACCCCCTGACGCCCGCGACGCCCCCGCAACCGCCTGTGCCCGCCCGGACGGACCGGGCGGGCACAGGCGGTTGCGGGCCTCCGGCGGAACCGGACGGGGCCCTCAGGACTTGGTGAAGTCCTCGTAGGCCTTCAGCACCTCGTCCGTGGGGCCGTCCATGCGCAGCTCCCCGCGCTCCAGCCACAGCGCCCGCTCGCAGGTGTCACGGATGGACTTGTTGTTGTGGCTGACCAGGAACACCGTGCCGGCCTGCTTGCGCAGCTCGCGGATACGGGCCTCGGAGCGGGTCTGGAACTTGCGGTCGCCGGTGGCCAGCGCCTCGTCGATGAGGAGGACGTCGTGGTCCTTGGCGGCGGCGATGGAGAACCGGAGCCGGGCCGCCATGCCGGAGGAGTACGTGCGCATCGGCAGGGTGATGAAGTCGCCCTTCTCGTTGATCCCCGAGAAGTCGACGATGTCCTGGTAGCGCTCGCGGATCTGTTCCCGGGACATGCCCATGGCCAGGCCGCCGAGGTGGACGTTGCGCTCGCCGGTCAGGTCGTTCATCAGCGCCGCGTTGACGCCGAGCAGCGAGGGCTGGCCGTCGGTGTAGATCTTGCCGCTCTCCACCGGCAGCAGCCCCGCCACCGCCTTGAGCAGCGTGGACTTGCCGGAGCCGTTGGTGCCGATCAGGCCGATGGCCTCGCCCTTGTAGGCGACGAAGGACACCTTCTTCACCGCGTGCACGCGCCGCACGCCCGCCGCCTTCTCGGCCCGGCCCGGGCGCAGGATGCGGTTGAGCGCGGCGGTGGCGCTGCCCTTGCCGGCGCCGGTGCCGTGCACCCGGTAGACGATGTCCACCTGGTCGGCGATGACGGTGGGGACCTTCTCGGTGTTCTGCTCAGCCACGTCCGTACCTCTCCTCGGCCTTCCAGAAGTAGACGAAGCCGCCGACACCGGCCAGCAGCGCCCAGCCCAGCGCGTACGCCCACACGTGGTGCGGGAGCTGGTGGGCCTTGAAACTGTCGATCAGCGCGAAGCGCATGAGATCGATGTAGACGGCGGCCGGGTTGATCTCCAGCAGCGTCTTGACGAAGCTCGGCACGTCGCTGTGCTTGAGCGTGGCGTCGATGCTCCACATCACGCCGGACACGTACATCCAGGTGCGCAGCAGGAACGGCATCAGCTGCGCGATGTCCGGGGTCTTCGCCCCCATCCGGGCCATGACCATCGAGACGCCCGCGTTGAACACGAACTGCAGCACCAGCGTCGGAACGGCCAGCAGCCACGCCACGCCGGGCGCCACACCGAAGCAGAGCAGGATGATCACCAGCGCGACCATCGAGAACAGCAGCTGCTGGAGCTGCTGGATCGCGAAGGAGATCGGCAGCGCGGCCCGCGGGAAGTGCAGGGCCCGCACCAGGCCGAGGTTGCCGGAGATGGCGCGGGTGCCCGCCATGATCGAGTTCTGCGTGAACGTCCAGACGAACACGCCGGTCACCAGGAACGGGACGTAGTCCGCCACGCCGCGGCTGGTCCCCAGCAGGACGCCGAAGATGAAGTAGTACACCGCCGCGTTCAGCAGCGGGGTGGCCACCTGCCAGACCTGCCCGAGCTTCGCCTGGCTGTACTGGGCGGTGAGCTTGGCGGTGGCGAACGCGGTGATGAAGTGCCGCCTCGCCCACAGGTCGCGCACGTACTGCGGCAGGGACGGGCGGGCGCCGCTGACGGACAGGCCGTGCCGGGCGGCGAGCGCCGCGAGGTCTTCCGCGGCCGGAGCCGGGGTCGGAGGCGGTGGGTGGAGGACCTGACTCACATCCGCTGCTTTCGCTCGGGGGAGGGGTGGGGGTGTGCGGCTCCCGGTCCGCCGTCCGTCTTCACGGTTCTCTTCACGTTCTCTTACGTCGGTACGGAGCCGTATCGTCGCAAGGCGAGAGTAGGGCCAACCGGCGTCGGAACGCAACCGTATCGTCGTCACGCCCTATGCTGGTCGGCATGACGACGAACGGGGAACCCGAGACGCGTCCGCGCCGCCGTGCCCCCGCCGGTGCGGCCGTGCTCCGCGAGGACGTGACCGAGGCGATCCGGGCCGCCGTCTTCGGGGAGCTGGCGGAGGCCGGCTACGCGCGCACGTCCATCGAGGGGATCGCGCGCCGCGCCGGGGTCGGCAAGACGGCCGTCTACCGCCGCTGGCGCTCCAAACTGCACCTGGTGCTCGACGTCGTCTCCGCGCTGGCCGTGCAGGGCCTGCCCGCGCCCGACACCGGCGCCCTGGAGAGCGACCTCAGGCTGCTGTACGAGGTCACCTCCCGGGCCCTGCGCCACCCCGTGGCCTCGCAGATCCTGCCCGATCTCCAGGCCGAGGCGGCCCGCAACCCGGACCTCGCCGACGCCGTGCAGAAGGCCGTGCGCCACGGCCAGGAGAGTGTCGCCAGCAGCATCCTCGCGGCGGCCGAGGAGCGCGGCGAGATCCGGCGCGGCCTCGACCGCGACCTGGCCCTCGACCTGATCTCCGGCCCCCTGTACTGGCGCTCGGTCGTCATCCGCGCCCCGAAACTCCCCAAGGGATACCTGGCCGCCCTCGCCCGCGGCACAGCGGAGGCGATCAAGGCGCTGTAGCGCGAACCGACGGCGGCCGGCCCGTCGGCCCCCGGCGAGGCGCCGGAGCGGCGGGCGGCGGGGTGGTGCGCGGCGGGCGTCCGGTCCGCCGCGGGCCGTACCGCCGCCGCCGGGCGGCCGGTTCCGGGGGAGCGGCTTCCGGGCGACGGGCGCGGACGGGCGACGGGCGCGGACGGGCGACGGGCGCGGACGGGCGACGGGCGCGGACGGGCGACGGGCGCGGACGGGCGCCGGTCGGGGCGCGGGAGCGGGCTCGGTCAGGGCAGCAGGCGGCGGAGGCGGCCGCGCAGGACCGAGGTCACTCCGCTCAGACCGGTGGCGACGCGTACCGCGAGCGCGCCGGAGTGCGTGGCGTAGGGCTGGGCCAGCAGCACGCCGAACCTGAGGCTCGGCACGACGCTGCGGCGCAGCAGCCCGGCGCCCGCGCGGGCGTGCGCCGTCACGTCCGCGCCGCTGCCGTCGGCGAAGGTCACGCGCAGCCGCAGATCCCAGGTGCCCGCCCCCAGCGCCGACAGGTCCACGACGGTCCGCGCCGACCAGGTGCCGTCGGCGGCCCGTACCAGCGGGACGGTGGCGCGCCCGGCCGCGTGCCCGCTCTCCCGGTGTCGCCACTCCACCTTCAGCGTCCGCGGTCCGGCCGCCGCCACCTGGCCGTACATCTCGTGCAGGCGCAGCCACAGCAGGGTGGCCCGGGGACGGGGGCGCAGCGCCGCGTCCACCGCCAGCGGCAGCCGGTGCGCCGGCCGGGCCGGGTACGGCTCCAGGGTCACCTGGGGCAGGTCGTCCGACCAGACCGGTGTGCCGTTCGCGGCGCGCGCGTAGGGCGGGCACAGCCGGGCCGGGCGCGCCGCGAGCTCCCTGAGCCGGGACAGGTCGCGCGGCTCGGACGAGGCCATGATCACCCGGGCCAGCAGCCGGCCGGGGGCGACCGGGTCGGCGGACCAGTCGGCCGCGTCGTACCCGGCGAGGT
The DNA here is from genome assembly GCF_040683715.1 of Streptomyces sp. NPDC093260. Classification (NCBI taxonomy): domain Bacteria; kingdom Bacillati; phylum Actinomycetota; class Actinomycetes; order Kitasatosporales; family Streptomycetaceae; genus Streptomyces; species Streptomyces sp. NPDC093260. Next base: position 100,824 of record NZ_JBFBEK010000020.1, on the reverse strand, counting down.
GGCTGCGGGTGTGCGTCCACCAGCCGCGCCGGTACTGCGCGTCGCGCAGGGCCAGCTCGCGGACGTACATGCGCAGCTCGTGGTCGAGGAACTTGGCGCGGACCGCCCGTGCGAGCTTCTTCTGCCCGGCGCCCAGCAGGATCTCGTACGCCTGCCGGTTGGCCTCGGTGCGCGCCTGCCAGTTCGCCACGTCCGCGCGGTCCAGCGAGATCGACAGCCGCTCGGCGGACCGGCGTACGTGCCACTGGTACACGCGGTCGGGGATCAGCGCCATGCGGGGAGCGGCGGCCAGCACGCGGGCGGTGAAGACGATGTCCTCGTAGGGGAAGCGCCCCTCGGGGAAGCGGATGGCGTGCTCGCGCAGGAAGTCGGTGCGGTACAGCTTGTTGACGCACAGCGTGTCGTACACCAGGCGCGGCTGCTGCTCGGGGCGGTCCAGGACGGCGCCGGCCGAGTACAGGGCCTCCTGCCAGCGCACCTCCCGCCCGGAGGGCAGCTCACGGCGCACGCACAGCCCGCTCACGACCTCCGCGCGCTCCTCGCGCGCGGAGGCGAGCAGCGCGTCCACCGCGCCGGGCGGCAGCACGTCGTCGCTGTCGAGGAACATCACGTACGGGCACGTCGCCGCGGCGATGCCGTCGTTGCGGGGACTGCCGCAGCCGCCGCTGTTCCTCTCGCGCCGGATCACCCGCAGTCTCGGCTCGTCCGCGGCGAGCCGGGCGAGCACGTCGTGACTGCCGTCCGTCGAGCAGTCGTCGACGGCGACGACCTCGCCGACGGTCGGCCCCTGCGCGAGCGCGGAGCGCACCGCGTGGGCGATGTGGGCGGCGTCGTTGTATCCGATGACGACGACACTGACGTGCGGGGGCTGGAGGGAGTGCGGGTGCATGGGGTCCACAGGCCTGAATCGTAGGCGGGTCGGTGTATTTCCCGTTTAAGAGGGACTCAGGGTCCCGCGCGGAAGACGGTGCGTGTCCGGTTCTGGGGTCGTGTGCGGCGTCGGTGACCGCGTCGAGCGCCACAGCCGGGCCAAAGAGAGTACCGCGGCGACGCCGAGCAGACCGTTCCGTACGAACATCACCACACAACCCGTCCAAGTGCACGATGCCACGAGGTGGTAGAGCGTGGGATACGCCACGACGCTGACCACGGCGGCCGCCGCGATCAGCGCGGCCACGGGGCGCTGCGTGGTCTGCCGTGAGGTGAGGCACACCGCGGCCAGTCCCAGCAGCCAGACCAGGTACTGCGGGCTGATCACCCGGCTGGTGACGGTGAACAGCAGCACGGCGCTCAGCGCGGCGTCGTAGGGCGTCGCAGGCGTCCACCGGCGGGCCCGCACCCGCCACAGCACCAGCAGCGCGAACGCCGCCGCCGACAGGACGAGTGAGAGATGCGCCACGGCGGCCACGTGCGGGCCGGTGAACTCCAGCGACCCGTACTGGTAGCGCACCGTGCCCGGCCAGCCCGCGTGCGTGGCGAAGGACAGCACGGTGCCGCCGAACGACTCGATCTGCACGCCCCGCCCACCCTGCTGGCGCACGAACGCCAGCGGGTTGCGGAACGCCGCCGCCAGCGCGAGCCCGGCCACGGCGGCCGCGGCCGCCGCCCACGTCCACGCCGAGCGCGTCGTACGGCCCCGCGGGGCGCCCAGCAGCACCAGGGCCGGCCACACCTTCACCAGCGCGCCCAGCGCGGCGAGGGCGCCGCCGGCGCGCGGGGAGCGGCGCAGAGCCAGCAGGGACAGCACGGCGAAGGCGGTGGCCTGGACGTCGTAGCGGGCCAGCGGGACGTGCAGCAGCAGCGGCAGGCCGAGCGTCCAGTAGGCCGCGCCGTTCAGGCTGCGTCCGGGCCGGGAGCCCGCGCGGGCCAGCGCGAGCGCGATCAGCGCGTCCACGGCGAGGGTGAGCGCCACGAAGCCCTGGAAGTACGTCAGGCCCGGCAGCAGCGCGGGCGACAGCAGGACTGGGCCGGCGCCCGGCGGGTACTGCCAGAGGGCGTCGTGGGCGGGGAAGGCGCCGTGCGCGAGGGTCGTGTACCAGTGGTGGTACAGCTTCCAGACCTCGCGCGCCACCGCGCCGCGGCCCAGCAGGGGGTGGGTGTCGTGGGCCAGGAGCCACAGCATCAGGGCGCGGGTGAGGAGCCAGGCGGCCACCAGGGGGAGGAGGCGGTGAGCCCCTGTCGTGGTGCGGGTGTGGGCGCGGGGGGACTGCATGACCCGGAGTACGTGGAAGGCACGGAAGGCGCTCATCACGGCGGATCGTAGACCTGGGGCGGGGCGGGGATGCGTCGGCTGCGCCGACCGTCTCCGAGAGTTGGCCGGATGGCCGAACTGCGGTCGGTTTCGGGGGGCGGTTCCCCGGGGCGGGTGCCTTCCCCGGGTGGGCGGCTCCTGGGGGCGGGTCGCGTCCGCCGCCCTCTCCCGTCCCGAGCCCGGGGCGCTGCCCCGGACCCCCGGGTTCGTTGCCTGGTGAGGGTTCGTGGGGGCCGGGCGCGCCGTTCGCGGCGTCCCTCCAGGCCCTTCGTGCCTTCAGGGCGCCAGCGGTCAGCCGCAGTCCGGGGAGGTTTTCAGGACTGCCTCGTCCAGCGCCGTCGTCAGGCGGTTCAGGGTGGTGCGCAAGGTGGTGATCTCTTCCAGGGTGAAGCCGGTGGCCTCCGCGATGCGGCGCGGGACCTCGAGCGCGCGTGCGCGCAGGGCCGTGCCCTCGTCGGTGAGGCGGACCTCGACCGAGCGTTCGTCGAGCGCGCTGCGCTCCCGGCGCACCAGGCCCGCCGCCTCCAGGCGCTTCAGCAGCGGCGACAGCGTGCCCGAGTCGAGGCGCAGGCGTTCGCCGAGGCGCTTCACGGGCTGCTCGCCGTGCTCCCACAGCACCAGCATCACCAGGTACTGCGGGTAGGTCAGTCCCAGTTCCTTGAGGAGCACCCGGTAGACGCCGTTGAAGGCGCGCGAGGCGGCGTGCAGCGAGAAGCAGACCTGGCCGTCCAGGCTCAGCCAGTCCTCCTCGTCCGGCGCTGCGGCCGGCGGTACCTCGGTAGTCATGCTCCCCAGGATAGCGCCGGACATGATTCAGTTGTGTGCAATTGAATTGTGTGCTTGAGTTGAGCTCGTCCGGGGGCGATCGCCCGGACCGACGCCCACGCGTATCACCGATGTATCGAGAGGGATGGTCTCCATGGACGCGCTCTACACCGCCGTCGCCACCGCCACCCACGGCCGTGACGGCCGCGCCTACACCTCCGACGGCAAGCTGGACGTGCAGCTGGCCCCGCCGGTGGAGCTGGGCGGCGACGGGCAGGGCACCAACCCCGAGCAGCTGTTCGCCGCCGGCTACGCCGCCTGCTTCGCCAGCGCCCTCGCCCTCGTCGGCCGCCAGGCCAAGGTGGACGTGAGCGACGCCGCCGTCACCGGCGAGGTCGGCATCGGCAAGCAGGGCGAGGGCTTCGGGCTCGCCGTCACCCTGCGCGTGGAGCTGCCCGAGACCGTGGACGCGGAGACCGGCCGCAAGCTGGTCGAGCAGGCCCACCAGGTCTGCCCGTACTCCAACGCCACCCGCGGCAACATCCCGGTCGACCTCGTCATCGAGTAGTCCGGGGCGCCCGGCGGCGTCTCACCGGACGGCCGCGCTCCGCTCCCGCGCCGAGCGCGGCCCCGGCAGACCCACCGGCCGCAGCGCCGCCAGCCGCTCCAGCAGCAGCGGCACCCCCACCACCGGCAGCAGCCAGGCCAGCACGATCAGCCGCTCGCCCCACACCGTGATGTCGGGATGCGCCGCCTGGGTCAGGAAGCCGGTGGCCGCGGCCGCCAGCACGAAGACCCCGAACGCCCGGCCGCCGCGCCGCAGCGCGCCCCAGGCGCCCGCCGCGAGCAGGGTCGCGAACAGCGGCTGCCACAGCTGGCGCCGCAGCCACTCCCGCCAGAAGTGCCCCTCCAGCCGCAGCAACTCCGGCCACGGGTGCGCCCGGTCGGGCAGCGCGTAGTGATCGGTGAGCAGGTCCTGCACGCTGTCCGCCTCGGTGGGATAGCGCAGCGCCCGCGCCAGCAGCAACGTGCCGAGGACGGCGCAGCAGCCCACCGCCGCGAGCCCCAGCACCGCGCCTCCGGGCGACCGGCCCCGCGTCCACCGCCGTACGGCGACCAGCGCGCCCGCCGCGGCCAGGCCCACCCCGAGGAACAGCGCCTGGGAGTGCTTGACCGCGAACAGCGCGGTCAGCGCGCCGCCGGTCAGGACGATCCCGGTCCGGCGGCGGCCGTCCAGGGCCAGTGCGCAGCCCCACAGCGCCACGAGCGTCAGCGCCAGCATCAGCCCCTCTGCCATCGGCCGCATGGCGGTGGTGCCGCACGGCAGGACGTAGTAGAGGGCCTGCCCGGTCAGCGCCAGGTGGACCGGGACGCGCCGGGTGCGCAGCAGCAGATAGACGAGGACGCCGCCGGCCGCCGTGACCGTCACCCCCGCCGTCCACAGCCCCCAGGTCGCGCCGAGCACCGTGACGAACGGGATCAGGAAGACCGGGTAGCCCGGGCGCACCTCGAAGATGCGCATGAAACGGACGGACAGGAACGGCAGGGTGTGGCCGCCGGTCTGCCCGGCCCGCAGCCGGGCGTCCACCTCGCGCCACAGCTCCGCCCGGCACTTCTTCGCCACCCGGGCGGCCGGGCTCGGCGCGTCGAACTTCAGCACGTCCACGCTCTGCTCGCGGCGGGCCCGGGCCGCCCGCCCGGCGCAGGCGTGCTCGATCACGACGGCCGCCGTCTCCCGCTTGTCCTCGCCGCGCAGGCTCAGGGCGTAGGCCAGGTAGTTCTTGGTGTCGGGCGTGTCCCGTCCCGTGACCGTGCCGAGCTGCGCCAGCGCGAAGACGGCGGCCAGCAGCAGCACCCAGCCGAGCGGCCCGCGCGGGCCCCGCAGCGCCCCGCGGACCGCGGCGAGCCGCCACCGGACGCCGCTCGTAGCCCCGCCTGCGCCGCCGCTCATGTCGCGGCCCGTGCCGCCGTTCACGTCGCCGCTCATGACGTCGTGAGCCGGTCGTGGCCCGAGGCCTGCGCGGGCACCTGCGCGCCCGTTCCCGCGGCCGCGGCGGCGAGGGGCGACGTCGTCTCCGGCGGGGTCCAGTCCCGCTCGCCGAGGATCAGCGTCCGCACCACCCGCTCGGCCGCCCAGCCGTCGTCGTACTCGCAGAACCGGGCCCGGAAGGCCGACCGCAGCCGCGCCGACTCCGCGTCCCGCCAGCTCCCGGACGTCAGCAGCCGCGCCAGCTCCTCGTGGGAGCGCGAGACATGGCCGGGCGGCTCGGCGGTGACGTCGAAGTAGACGCCCCTGCTCGCCGCGTACGCGCCCCAGTCGTCGGCGTGCAGCACGATCGGCCGGTCCAGATTGGCGTAATCGAACATCAGGGCGGAGTAGTCGGTGACCAGGACGTCGGAGGCGAGCATCACCTCTTCGACGTACGGCTCGTCCGTCGCGTCGACGAGCACCCCGCGCCGGTGCAGCTCGGCCAGCCCCGCGCCGCGCGCCGGACCGCCCGCCAGCGAGGGGTGCAGCCGGACCACCAGCGTGTGGCCCGGACCCAGGTCGGCGGCGAGCCGGGCCGGGTCGATCCGCTCGACGTGGCCGCCGCGCCGGTACTCGCGCCGGGTCGGCGCGTACAGCACCACCGTGTGGTCCGCCGGGATCCCGAGCCGGGCGCGGGCCGCCGCACCGTCCCCGGGCCGCGCGCGGACCAGCACGTCGTTGCGGGGGCTGCCGGTGCGCGCGGAGGCGAAACGGCACGGATAGGCGCGCTCCCAGACCAGCTCGGAGTGGCGGTTGGCGACCAGGCTGTGGTCCCAGCGGTCCGCGCGGTCCAGTATCCGCGGCACGTCCACACCGTGCCGCGCGCCCGGCTTGTCCAGGAGGTCGGCGCCCATGTACTTCAGCGGCGTCCCCAGATGCGTGTGGATGTGGACGCTGCCGGGACGCTTGGCCTGCGCGTCGGGCCAGTTGACGTTGTTGACGAGGAAGGCGGCCCGCGCGGCCAGCCGCCGGTGGCGCGGGGTGCCGGGCAGCACGTACTCCACGTCCGGCGGCAACAGCCCCGACTCCCGCGCCAGTTCGGGGCTCTTCACCACCCACACCCCGCTGAGGTGCGGGGCGATCTCGCGCGCCGCCCGGTACACGGCCGCCGGATCGCCGAGCACCCCGCGGCTGTGGAACGCCGAGTACAGGACGAGGTCCGGCTCCAGCGGCCGGCGGGCGTGCAGCGCGGCCCAGCCGTCCTTGGCCCGGCGGCCCGCCGCTCTGCGCACCTTCACCGCCCGCCGTGCCAGCTCCCGTTCCGCCCGCCCGGCCTGCCGGCGCAGCAGATAGGCGGCGTAACCGCCCTCCAGGACGCGCAGTTCGCCCTCCGCGCTCGCCCCGGCGGGCCGGTGCGCACGGAACATGCGGGCGGTGGCGCCGAAGAACTCGGCCTTGTCCGACGGGGGCAGCCGGTCCGGCTTGGCGAGGACGTCGAGGCAGTGCTCGCCCATCTTGCGGTGCAGATACGGCCGCCAGCCCGCCAGCTCCGGGCGGGAGTCCACGAACGCGAACACCCGCTCGTACTGGTCGTGGACGTCGAAGTGCTTGCGGCTGGTGGTGGACAGGATGTTGCCCTGCCGCCGCTGGCGGTAGTGCAGGCAGATCCGGTCCAGCGTGGCGATCCGGTCCGCGCTGAGCAGCACCGGGAACGTCCACGGGGTGTCCTCGTAGTAGCCCGGCGGGAAGGTGAAGCCGTGCTCCTCGACGAAGCCGCGCCGGTACGCCTTGTTCCACACCACCATCAACAGGTCCAGGATCTTTGGGCGTTCGGCCGCGGTGAAGGTGCCCTCGGCGCACTCGGCGAGCACCCTCGCCAGGACGTTGCGCCGGGTGCCGCCCCACCAGTAGGTGCGCGCGTAGTCGAAGACCAGCACATCCGGGTCGGCGGTCTGCTCCAGCCGGTCGGCAAGGGCGCGCAACGCGCCCGGGGTGAGGGTGTCGTCGCTGTCGAGAAAGAGCAGGAAGTCGCCGGTGGCGAGCGGGAGTCCGGCGTTGCGGGCCCGGCCGAGACCGACGTTCTCCGGCAGGTGCACCACCCGCACCCGGGGGTCGCGGGCGGCGTACTCGTCCAGGATCGCGCCCGAACCGTCCGGGGAGCAGTCGTCCACGGCGATCACCTCGACGTCCCGGAAGGACTGCCCGAGGACCGAGTCCAGGCACTCGCGCAGGAACCCCTGCACCTTGAAACAGGGGACGATGACGCTGAAACGGGGCACTGCTGTCGTCAGCTCCTTACGAGGGTGGCCGCGGGGGCCGGAACACGCCGGGCGAGGGGCACCACGGGCGGCAGGGCCTCGGGCGGTTCGCCGAGGAAGACCCGGCGCACGACGCGCTCGGCGGCCCGCCCGTCGTCGTACTGGCAGAACCGCTCCCGGAACACCGCCCGCAGCGCCGCCGAGCGGGCGCCCGCGTACGAGCCGTCGCGGAACACGCGGGCCAGTTCCCCGGGGGTGCGCGCCACCGGTCCCGGCGGGCACTCCATCAGGTCGAAGCAGACCCCCCGCGTCTCCCGGTACACCTCCCAGTCGTCGGCGTAGACCACCATCGGCCGGTCGAGGTTGGCGTAGTCGAACATGATCGAGGAGTAGTCGGTGACCAGCGCGTCGGCGGCCAGGCACACCTCCTCGGTGGAGCGGTGCCCGGTCACGTCGATGACCCGGCCGCTGCTGCGCCGCCCGCCGTGGTCGTAGAAGTAGTGGGCGCGCAGCAGGACGACGACGTTCTCGCCGGCCGCCGCGCAGAACGCCTCCAGGTCGAGGCCGGTCTCGAAGCCGGTTTGGTGGTCGCGGTGGGTGGGGGCGTAGAGGACGGCTGTCGCACCCCGCGGGACGCCGAGCGCGCGGCGGGCGCGGGCCACGGCCCCGGCGTCCGCCGTGTAGTAGAGGTCGTTGCGCGGATAGCCGTACTCCAGCGCCTCGTAGGCGCCCGGGAAGGCCCGCTCCCACATCTCGGTGGAGTGGCGGTTGGCGGAGAGGTTGTAGTCCCAGCGGTCCACGCGGCGCAGCAGTTTGGTGAAGCTGCCGCTCTGCGCGGCGACCACCGGGTACGTCGACTGGTCGCAGCCCATCGTCTTGAGCGGCGTGCCGTGCTGGGTCTGGAGGTGCACGCTTCCGGGGCGCTTGACGACGGCGTCGGCGAAGTTGGCGTTGTTCACCAGGAACTTGGCGCGGGCCAGCACCTTCCAGTACCGCACCGAGCCGATCACCGCGCGGTCGACGCCCTCGGGCACGGCGTGTTCCCGGCCGGGCTCGACCAGGAACACCGCGCGCAGATGCGGGGCGAGTTCGCGGGCTGCGGCGTGCAGGGCGGCCGGGTTGCAGGCGTAACCGCGGCCCCAGTACGCGCAGTAGACGACGAGGTTCTCGTCCAGCGGGCGGTGCAGGTGCCAGCGGTAGACCAGGCGGGCGCCGAGGGCCCGGGCGCGTGCGGCGACGGCGGCCCGCGCCCGCCCGGCCCGGGCCCCGGCCCGCCCGGTGGCGCACAGGGCGCGGAAGAGGGGGTGCGCGAGGGCGACGGGGAGCAGGCGCGTGAGCGCGACGTGCCGGGCGAGGCGGGGGGCGGTGTCGACGCTGGTGCCGGGGTAGCCGCCCGGCGGCGCGGTGCGGGCCGTTCGGTCGCGGCCGTCCGGCCGGGGTGTGCGGGCCGGGCCGTGGCGGCGGTGCAGGGCGCGCGTGCGGCGCAGGAAGGCGCGGCGGCGGCGCGCGGGCACCCGGGACGGGTGCGCGGCCGTCTCCAGTACGGCCGCCAGGACCTGGTCGAACAACGGCGCGTACCGCCGCGCGTCGAGGCCCCGTTCCGCGGCCCGGACGAGCACCCGCTCGGACTGGTCGAGGAGGTCGAACTGGTGCTCGCCCGGGAGTGCGAGCCGGCTGCCCTGCCGGCGTTCCCGGTGCCGTACGACGGCCCGGCGCAGTACGGCGATCCGCTCGGCGGCCACGGTGACCAGCCCGCCCCAGCCCAGGTCGGTGTGGTGCCCGGCGGGGAAGGCGAGGCCGTGGCCGGTGACGAAGGCGCGGCGGTAGGCGGCGCTCCAGGCCGGCCACCGCACCCCGGTCAGCCACGGGACCTCGCCGGGCGCGACGGCGGACGCGGGCGCATCGGCGGGCAACCGCCCGGCCGGACCCGTCGGCGCCCCCTCCCACCAGGGCGTCCGCTCGTGCTCGAAGTACAGCGCGTCCACCTCGCCGGTCTCCGCCAGCCGCCCGGCGAGCGCCGAAAGCGCGCCCGGCAACAGGAGGTCGTCGCCGTCGAGGAACAGCAGATACGCGCCGGTCGCCGCCCGCAGCCCCGCGTCGCGCGCCCCGGCGAGCCCCGCCGCCGGCGGCGAGTGCACCACGCTCACCCGCGCGTCCCGTCCGGCGCGTCCCGCGGCCACGTCGGCGGCGGGGGCGCCGGGCGCGTCGCACACCGCGATCAGCTCGAAGTCGCCGAAGGACTGGACGAGGACCGAGTCCAGCGCCTGGGACAGCCGGCCGGCCACCCCGTGGGACGGGACGATGATGCTGAAGCGGGGCATGCTGCTCTCTCTGTCGTTGCCGTGGCCCGGCCCACCCGCCGGTGCGCCGGCCCGCCGTTGCGGCGCGTGACCTGCCGTTGCGGCGCGGCGGCCGGCGGGCCGGGTGCGCCGTCGCGCGCGGGCGTCCGCCCGGGACGGCCCGACGGCCGCCAGGTGGAGGGCCGGGTGGGCGTGGACCGCGTCGTGCCGGGTCGCATACGGACTCCCGGAAGGACAAACGGCGTTCAGCGGCTCTCGGTGACGGTCTGGGGGCCGGCGGGTTGCGGCACGGTGGCGAGCCGGGAACGCCCGTGCGCCGTGGCCGCCCGCGACGGCACCGGATGCCTGCGCCCGGGCGGGACGACGGGCGGCAGCCCGGACGCCTCGTCCCGCTGCCCCAGCACCACGTGCCGCACCACCCGCTCGGCCGCGCGGCCGTCGTCCCAGGGGCAGAACCGCTCCCGGAACGCGGTCCGCAGCCGCGCGGAGCTCGAACCGCGCCAGTCGTCTCCGCACAGCAGGTCGGCCAGCTCGTCCGCGGAGTGCGCGACCGCGCCCGGCGGACACTCCCGCACGTCGAAGTAGACGCCCCGGACCGCCTCGTACGCCGCCCAGTCGTCGGTGAGGAGCACGATCGGCCGGTCGAGGTTGGCGTAGTCGAACATCAGCGAGGAGTAGTCGGTGATCAGCGCGTCGGAGGCCAGGCACAGCTCCTCGACGCTCCGGTGCCCGCTGACGTCGATGACCCGGCCCCCGCCCCCGGCCGCACCCGCGCCGTCACCCGCGAGCGGCCCGCCGGAGTCCGGCGGGCCGTCGTGGAAGTAGTGGGCGCGGGCCAGGACGACGAAGCACGGGCCGAGGCGGCACAGCAGGCGCTCCAGGTCCAGCGGCGGGTGCTGGGTGCGGCGGTGGTCGCGGTGGGTCGGCGCATACAGCAGCGCGACCGAGCCCTCCGGGACGCCGAGCTCGGCGCGCAGCCGGGCCACGTCCACCGAGGTCGCCCGCTGGAACACGTCGTTGCGCGGGAGGCCGTACTCCAGGGTGGTGTAGCGGCCGGGGTAGACGCGCTCCCAGGTGAGCGTGGTGTGCCGGTTGCCGGACAGGACGTAGTCCCACTTGGCGGTGTTGCGCAGCAGCTCGGCGAAGTCCGTGCCGCGGGCCGCCGCCGGGTGCTCCTGGAGGTCGAGGCCCATGTGCTTGAGCGGGGTGCCGTGCTGGGTCTGGACGAACACCTGGGCGGGGCGCTTGACCAGGCGGCGGTCGAAGTTGACGTTGTTGACGAGGTACTTGGAGCGGGCGAGCGCCGTCCAGTACGCGGCGGTGCCCGGCGTGAGCCGGCGCACGCCCGCCGGGACCGTGTCCAGGTGCTCGGGCCGGGCGATCCACGCCGTGCGGATGTGCGGCGCGAGGTCGCGGAACGCCGCCTCCAGCGCGCCGGGGCTGCAGCCGTACCCACGCCCCCAGTACGCGGCGAACACGGCGCGGTCGGCGCGCACGGGCAGGCACAGTTGGACGCGGTAGTGCGCCTGGAGCAGGGCGGAGCGCAGGGCCCGCGGCACGCCGGTGGCCGCGGCGGCGGTACGGCGGCGCAGGGCCGCGGCCACCAGCAGGGTGCGGAAGACGCGGTGCAGCCCGAGCCGGACCAGGGCGTGCCGCAGCCGGGTGCGCGCGGCGGGCCGGGGGCCGGGGGCGCGGTGGCGGCGGCAGTGCGCGCGGGCCCGGCGCCAGAACTCCCGGCGGCAGCCGCGGGGCACCCGGCCGGGACGCGTGCCCACCGTGCCCAGGTGGTCCACCATCCGCCGGTACAACGCCGGCCGCCAGCGGTCGAGTTCGGGACGCCGGTCGAGGAACGCGAACAGCCGGTCGTACTGGTCGAAGACGTCGAGGTGCCGACGGTCGGCGGTGCCCAGGATGCTGCCGGGGCGCTGCCGGTAGTGCACGCACACCCGGTCCAGGGTCGCGATCGACCGCGCAGTCAGCAGCACCGGGTACGTCCACGGCGTGTCCTCGTAGTAGCCGGCCGGGAAGGAGAGGCCCTCGCGGGCCACGAAGTCCCGTCGGCAGGCCTTGTTCCAGGCGACCATCAGCACCCGCAGCAGCTCCGGCCGGTCGGCGAGCCGGAACGGTGCCGGGCCGTCGTGGGCGAGCGGCGCGCGGAACTCGTCGGGGACGGCCCGGCCCGTCCAGTCGGTGCGGGCGAAGCCGTAGACCAGGACCTCGGGGTCGCCGGTCGCCGCCAGCCGGTCGGCGATCGAGCGCAGCGCGCCCGGGGCGAGGGTGTCGTCGCCGTCCAGGTAGACCAGGTAGTCGCCGCTCGCCTCGGCCGTCCCGGCGTTGCGCGCCGGACCGAGCCCGCCGTTCGCGGGCAGGTGGACGACGCGGACGCGCGGATCGCGGGCGGCGAACTCGTCGAGGACGGCCCCGCAGGCGTCCGGCGAGCGGTCGTCGACGGCGATCAGTTCCAGGTCCGTGAACGACTGGGTGAGCACCGATTCCAGGCACTGGTGCAGATACGCCTGGACCCGGTACACGGGCACGATGACACTGAACCGGGGCAAGGGTCCATCCAAGGGTCGGCGCGGGCGGTCGGCCCCGTCGTCACGACGGGGCTGTGCCCGGCAACGGCCGATGGAGTGAATCGGTTACGGTTCGCTGCTGCATGTGGGGGACAGCGGGTGAACGGAAAGGGGCGGCCCGGTGTCGGACCGCCCCGTCCTTCTCGCCTTCGTGTACGGCTACTTGACCGCGCCCGCCATAACGCCGGAGACGAACTGCCGCTGGAACGCGAAGAACACGGCCAGCGGAATCACCATGGAGATGAACGCCCCGGGCGCCAGGACGTCGACGTTGTTGCCGAACTGGCGCACCTGCGTCTGCAGGGCGACCGTGATGGGCTGGGTGCCGGACTTGGTGAACACCAGCGCGACCAGCATGTCGTTCCACACCCACAGGAACTGGAAGATGCCCAGGCTCGCGATCGCCGGCCCGCCCAGCGGCATCACCACTTGGGCGAACAGGCGCAGTTCGCCCGCGCCGTCCAGCCGGGCGGCCTCCAGCAGCTCGCGCGGGATCTCCGCGAAGAAGTTCCGCAGCAGGAACACCGCGAACGGCAGCCCGTAGCCGGTGTGGAACAGGACCACCCCGAGGATCGAGCCGAACAGGCCGATCCTGCCGAAGAGTTCGGCGATCGGGATGAGCGCCACCTGCACCGGCACCACCAGCAGCCCGACCACCGCCAGGAACCACCAGTCGCGGCCGGGGAACTCCATCCACGCGAACGCGTAGCCCGCCAGCGAGCCGACCACCACGACCAGGATCGTCGCCGGGACGGTGATCAGGGCCGTGTTCAGCAGGGAGTTGGCGATGTCGCTGTTCTCCAGCAGCTTCTGGTAGCTGTCGAAGGTGAGCTGCGAGGGCTTGGTGAACACGGTCCACCAGCCGTTCGCGGCCATGTCCTGCGGCGAGCGCAGCGACGACAGCAGCAGACCGATCGTGGGGACCAGCCAGAACAGCCCCACCACGATCAGGAACACCCGGACCAGCCCGCCGCTGACGATCTCGGCGAGCCGGGCTCCCAGTGACCGCCCGGCCTCGGCGGGCCGGGGCGAGGGAACCTTCGTGACGGCCTCGGTCGTGGTCATCGCCGCACCTCCCGCCTCAAGCGCCTCATGTTGAACAGCATCACCGGGATCACCAGCAGCAGCAGGAACACCGCGATGGCGCTGGCGACGCCGGGCCGCCCCTCGGAGAAGCCCTTGCGGTACAGCTCCAGCGCCAGCACGTTGGCGTCGTCCTGGGAGGAGCCGGGCGCGATGATGAAGACCAGGTCGAAGATCTTCAGCACATTGATCATCAGCGTGACCGCGACGACCGCGAGCACCGGCGCCAGCAGCGGCACGGTGATCCGGCGGAACACCTGCCACTCGTTCGCGCCGTCCACCCGCGCCGCCTCCAGCAGCTCGCGCGGCACCCCGGCGAGCCCGGCCGCGATCAGCACCATCGCGAACCCGGCCCACATCCAGACGTACGCCCCGATGATGGCCGGGGTGACCAGCGACGGGCCGAGCCAGTCCACCCCGTTGTACGGGGCCTTGAAGTTCTCCGCCGGCAGCCGCAGCCGGGCGCCGTCGGCCTCGGCGGGCAGCGTGAACGTGCCGTCGGCGGCGGCCTTCGCGCTCGCCACCACCTTGCCGTCCTTCACCGCCTCGACGCGCATCCCGTCGTAGCCCAGCTCGGACGGGTCCACCCCGCCGAGCCTGCCGACGCCCTTGCCGCGGGTGAAGTCCTGCCAGGCCGTGCCGGTGATCTTCCCCGGCTCGGGGTCCGCCCGGACGGCCCGCTTCGCGCCGTCCGGCATCTGTTCGGGGGCCACGCCCACCAGCGGCAGCGCCACCCACTGGCCGGTGTGCACCGGCGCGGTGGTGAGGAAACCGCCGTGGTCGGGCGTGAGCGGCGAGTCGCGGCCCGGGTGGGCCTTCGGGAACGCGGAGGACTGCGCGAAGGTGTCGTGCACCCCGACCCACACCGCGTTCGCCACGCCCTTGTCGGGGTCCTGGTCGTAGACCAGCCGGAAGATGATCCCGGCCGCCAGCATCGAGATCGCCATCGGCATGAAGACGACCAGCTTGAACGCCGTTCCCCAGCGCACCCGTTCGGTCAGCACCGCGAAGACCAGGCCGAGCGCGGTGGCGACCGTCGGCGCGAACACCACCCAGATGACGTTGTTCTTCAGCGCGGTGCGGATGCCGTCGTCGGTGAAGAGGGCCTTGTAGTTGTCGAAGCCGGCGAAGTGGTCGCCGGAGGAGTCGTAGAAGCTGCGGACGATCGAGTACCCGATCGGGTAGACCACGAGCGCGCCGAGCAGCACCAGGGCGGGCAGCAGGAACAGGGCCGCCACGAGCCTGCGGGTGCCGGTCACGCTCTTGCGGCCGCGGGGCGCGGCGGGAGGCGGTGAGGCGGGGGCGGGCGAGGCCCCCGCCGCCGTGGCCGACGTCATCGCCCGGCCCGCCGTCGTACCCGGCCGGCGCGGCGCTCCGGGTGCGCCGGACGTACGTCGTGTGCGCGTCCCATGGGATCAGCTCCCGCCGCCGTACGCCGCCGCCGCGTCCTTCTCCAGCTTCGCCTGGGTGCCCGCCACGTCCGACGGGTTCTTCAGGAAGTCCTGGAGTTCCTTCCACTCGCCCTTGCCCGGCGTGCCGCCGAACGCCTGCGGCGCCTGGTCGGACATGTCGAAGCGGAAGTCGTCGCCGGAGGCGATCAGCGCCTTGGCGATCGTGCGCTGCACCTCGTTCGGGTACGCCGACTCCGGCACGTTCTTGTTCGGCGACAGATAGCCGCCGAGCTTCGCCTGGATCGTCGCCGCGTCCGGCGAGGCGAGGAAGGTCATCAGCGCCTGCGCCGCCTTGGAGTCCTTCAGGATCACCGCCGCGTCGCCGCCCGACACCACCGGCGCGCTCGCCCCGACCGCCGGGAACGGGAACACCTTGGCGTCCGTGCCCACCTTCGCCTTGGTCTCACCGATGTTGACCTGCGCGAAGTCGCCCTCGTAGACCATGGCGGCCTTCGGCTGGTCGCCGCCGGTGAAGGTCTGGGTGACCGACGCCGGGAACTCCGTCTGGAGGGCGCCGTCCGGGCCGCCCGCCAGGTAGTCCTTCTTGGACCAGATCTGCGCGAGGGTGGTCAGGGCCTGCCTGACCGACGGATCCGTCCACTTGATCTTGTGCTGGGCGAGCTGGTCGTACTTCTCCGGGCCCGCCTGGGAGAGGTAGACGTTCTCGAACCAGTCGGTCAGCGTCCAGCCGTCGGCGCCGCCCACCGAGAACGGGGTCACCCCGGAGTCGTAGACCTGCTGCGCCGTGGACAGCAGGTCCTTCCACGTCTTCGGCTCGCTCGCCCCCGCGTTCTCCAGGGCTTTCGCGTTGTACCAGATCAGCGACTTGTTGGCGGCCTTGTAGTAGACGCCGTACTGCTTGCCGTCGACCTTGCCGATGTCCTGCCAGCCCTGCGAATAGTTCTTCGAGAGCTGCGCCTGCGCCTCGGCGCCGACCGGCTTGGCCCACTTCTTCTCGACGGCCTGCTTGATGGCGCCCGGCTGCGGGAGCAGAGCCACGTCCGGCGGCTGACCGCCCGCGATCTTCGAACCGAGGAAGTTGATGATCGGGTCCTGGGCGGGGACGAAGGTGACCTTGGCGCCGGTGCGCTGGGAGAACTCCGCGAGCACCTTCTTGAAGTTGGCCTGTTCGGCGCCGGTCCAGACGGCGGCGACCTCCAGGGTCGTGCCGTCCAGCTTCGGCAGGGTGACGGTCGAGCCGGTCTCCGCGCCCCCGCCGCTCGCCTTGCTGCTCTCGTCGCTGCCGGTCTTCTTGTCGTCGTCGCCTCCGCCGCACGCGGTGAGGGAGAGCGCGAGGGCTCCCGCGGCGACGACCGCCGCGGCCCTGGCCGCCCTGCGGGTGCGGGTGGTGCTGTTCGTGCTGCGCATCAATGCCCCGTTCTTCGTTCCTCGTCGAACGCCGAGCGCTGTTTCGTGCGCTCTGGTCTACGCCGGGGCATGGGCGTCGGCAAGAGCATCCCCGGTGTCCCGAGGACGATCGTTAACACGTCGTGACTCTGCGTCAGAGGCGGTCGTCACAAGGGGCGTTGAGGCGCGTGTGACGCGCGTCAAGCGGGGCGGAGGGGGGTAGCAGGAGGGGTTGGGGGTCGCCGGGAGGGGGCGGCTGGGGGGCGGCGAGTGCGGGAGCCGGCCGTGCGGGCGGGTGGGCCGGGGGCACGGCGACGGCTTCGGGGGCGCGGCGGGTGTGCGGCGGGTGTGCGGGGGTGGCAGGTGTGCGGTGCGGGCGCCGCGGCGGGGCGAGGTGCCGGGCGGGCCGAGGCGGCGGGCCGGACCCAGGCGGCGGGCCGGGCGGGCCCGCCCGGGGTCAAAGCAGGGACGGGACCTCCGCCGCCGACACCTCCCGTGCCGCCCGCTCCAGCGCGCTGGCCAGCAGGGCCAGGTCCGTCGGTCCGTTGCCCAGTTCCCGCACCGGGCGGCGGGCCGGCGGGTCGCCCATGCGCTGCCACTCCAGCGGGACGACCGTGGGCCGCTGGGTCGCCGTGCGCGGGATGCGGCCCGTGACCCGGCCGCCCTGGAACGGCGTCACCCGGCCGTCCGGCCCGGTCAGCCGGCCGCGTCCGGGCGCCGGCTCGCCCCTCAGCTCCCGGTCCCGGTCGAGCGGGGCGGCGGCGCCGCGCCCGCCGGCCGGGGCGTCCAGCGCCACCCGCAGCGTGGCCCGGCGGGCCGGTTCCGTCTCCGCCGTACGGCCGCCGGGCGCGGTCGCCGCCACCAGGTGGACGCCGAGCCGCTCACCGTCCCGGGCCACCGCCTCCAGCGCGCGTATCACCGAGCCGGCCGCGGGCCGCCCGGGCGAGCCGAGCGCGGGGGAGACCAGGAGGTCCAGGTCGTCGACGACCACGACCAGCCGGGGCAGCGGCGGCACCACCGCGGCGCGCGCACGGGCGGCGGCGGGCCGCAGCCGCAGGGTGGAACTGGGCGGGGCGTCGAGATCGCCCGCACCGGCGGGCGCCCCCGGATCGGCGGCACCGGACGGACCGCCGCCCACCGTCGCACCGCCCGCCGCCTGATCCGCCGGCCTCGCCCGGTCCGGGGTGCGGTCCGGCGCCGTACGGCCGGGCGCGGTGCGCTGGGCGACGATCCGGCCGGACACCTCGCGCCGGGTGTGCCACTCGGCGAAGCCGGACAGCCCCAGCAGCTCGGCCCGCCGCTTCAGCTCGGCGCTCAGCGACTGCGCGAACTCCCGCATCCGCACCGGGTCGTTGGCGGTGAGATGCGTCGTGACATGCGGCACGTCCGTACAGACGCGCAGCCCGTCGCCGTGTCCGCCGCCCGCCTCGACGCCGTCCCGGCCGTCCACCAGGACGATGCCGAGCCGGTCCGGGCGCTCCGCCGAGGCCAGCGAGGCGACGGCGGCGCGCAGCAGCTCCGTACGGCCGCTCCCTGCGGGGCCCTCGATCAGCAGGTGCGGCCCGTCGGCCACCAGGTCGGCGCAGACCGGCCCGCGCGGACCGGCGCCGAGTATCAGCACGGCCCGCCCGCCCAGGGCCCGGGTGTCGTCGGCCGCGTCCGCCCACCGCGCCAGCAGCGAGGCGGGGGTGGCGCGGGCGAGCCCCAGTTCGTCCAGCAGCCGCGCCGACAGCGGCAGCGGCGCGGACACCCGCGCGGGCCGGTCGCCGCCGGCCGCGTCCGCCGCCCGCAGCGGGGCCAGCGCCCGTGCGAACCGCTCCGCCCACGCCGGGGACACGGCGTCCACGACGCCGACCGTGCCGGGGGAGACGGGCGTGGGCGACTCCGGGTGCTCTTGCGGGTGCGCGGCGGGTGCCGTACCCGTGCGGTACGCCTCCGTCCCCGCGCGCGCCACGCGCATCAGCCGCAGCGCCGTCGCCACGTCGCCGCTGAGCAGCGCCACGGCGCCGCACTCGCGGAACACCGGCGACACCGCGCAGGCCGCGTCGTACGTCTCCGTCACCGGCGACGCGGGCGAGGCGGGGGCCGCCTCGGCCAGACACAGCACGTGGATCCCGGCCCGCGGCCCCTCGTGCGCCAGCCGCGCCACCGCCTCGCGCACGGAGGCCCCGCCCGGGTCGCCGTCCACGACGACCACGGTGTACGGCCCCGGGAACTGCGCGGCGGCCGGGTCCTCGTCCCGCACCCAGGAGGGCCGCCTGCCCTCGGCCTGCTCCTGCGGGGCGTCCGGGGCCGGTCCGGGGCGGTGGACGCCTGACAGGTGGTCGTCCAGGCGGCGCAGCAGTTCGTCCGTGCGGGCCGCGGCCTGGTCGCGGTCGTGGGCCAGCAGCAGCCGGCAGTCCTGGCCGTGTCCCGGCCGTACGTGCGGGAGCCAGCCGAGCCACGCCCACTCGGCGGTGCGCTCCTCCTGCGCGCGGGCGCGGTCGGTGCTGATCAGGACGATCTCGAGGGTCTCGGGGGAGTGCAGCGCGGCGAGCTGGGCCAGCACCGCGCGGGCCAGCCCGGACAGCCGCTCGCGCGGCCCGGCCAATCCCAGCGCGCCGACCTCGCGCAGCCCCACGGTCACCGGCACCGCCGGCAGCAGCCGCCCCGAACCGTCGGGGGCCGGTCGGTCGGCCGTGCCCAGCCGGACCGCCAGCGCCTCCGGGTGCCCCGGGCCGCGCTCCCACAGCCGGGGGCCGGGACCCAGCGCGGTCAGCAGCAACGCCGCCGGGTCCGGCCACGTCTCCGGCAGTTGTGGGCCCGCGTACACCGCGGGCGCCTCGCCCCGGGCGGGCGGCATGGCGTCGCCGTACGTCCCGCCGCGGGCCGCCGCGCTCTCGCCGCGCCCGCCGGTCAGGCGCCGCGCCCACGCGCCGAGCCCGCCGCGCCTGCGCAGGCCCTGCGGCACCTCCGTGCCCCGCAGGGGCGTGCCCTTGCGGCCCCGCTCCTCGACGCCCGCGTCGCCTCCGGCGGGGGCGTCCGGGTGGTCGGCGAAGGCGTCGGCACGGCCGCCGGCGCCGAGGCGGCCCGCGTGGGTGTCGCCGCCGTGGCTCTCGATCCGGGGCGCGCGGCCCTGCGCGGGCACCGCGGGCGACCCGGCGAAGCCGTGCTCCTCCCGGCCTTCCGCCGAGCGTGCCGTACCCGCCGGGCCCGGTGCGCCCCACGCGCCGGCCGCGCCCGTCGTCCGGGCCGTGTCCGCGGCGCCGTGGCCGCCGGCCGCCGCTCCCGTACCGGCGTCGAGGCCCGGCGCCGCACCGGTGCCCGCGGCCGTCGCCGCGTCCGCGCCGGAACCCGTGCCCCCGGCCGTCGCCGCGTCCGCGCCGGAACCCGTGCCCCCGGCCCCCGCACCGCCGCCGCCCGGCACGCGCGCGTGCACGTCACCCGCGTACGCCCCACCGGACCCACCGGCACCTGCCGCACCCGAGGAGCCGGCGCCTGCCGGAGAACCCGCGGCACCCGCCGCGCTCCCGGAGCCCCCCGCCGCGCCCCCCGCGACCCGCACATGCCCCTCGCCGTCCGGCGCCGTCGCGACGCGCGCCGCCGGGCCCGCCGCCGGGGTCAGCCGCAGGGCCGACTCGCCGATGCGCAGCAGCGCGCCCGGTGCGAAGCGGACGGGGCGGTCGCCGAGCGGGCGGCCGTCCAGCACCGTGCCGTTGGTGGAGCCGAGGTCGGCGACCGAGACCCGGCCGTCCGGGGCGACCGTGACCGCGCAGTGCAGCCGGGACACGTCGGGGTCGTCCAGCGGCACGTCGGCGTCGGCGGAGCGGCCGACGGTGATCCGGCCGCCGTGCAGCAGATGGACCCCGCCCGCGTCCGGGCCCGCGACCACGTGCAGCTGGGTGGGGGCCTCGTCCAGTTCGGGGTGCGGCTCGGCCTCGGCGGGCGCGCCCAGGGACAGCACCGCGCCGTCCAGCAGGGGCGGCTCGCCGAGCGTGCAGCGCTGCGCGTCCAGCCGCTCCGCCCCGGCGTACAGCACGACCGCGCCCGCGCCGGGCTCCCGGCCGCCGCGCTCGCCGCCCGCGCGCTGGCCGCCCCGCTCGGCCGTCGTACCGCTCTCGCCGCCCACCACGGCGGCCAGCGCCGAGGCCACCGCGGCCAGGGCCGTGCCCGCGGGGGCGGTGACCAGGACGTCGCAGCTCGCGGCGCGGCCCAGGGCCGTGGGCGGGCCCAGCGGGTCTACGACGGTCAGCCGGATCTGCATCGCCGTCAGCGGTCCCTTCTGCGCGGGCGCCCGGGGAACGGGGAGGGCGAAGCCGCCCTGCGGTCCCCCACCGCGGGCCACCCCCCACCGCCGCACGAGCACGTCGGCCAGTAACTGGCAGCATCCTCGCACCTGCCACTGACACCGCGCCCGCCGCCCAGCGCCAAGTGATCTTGATTGGTCGGCTCTGACCCCAAAAGTGCCGGACCCGTGCCCGGCGAATGTCTGCTTGATACCGCCTTGAGATCGCTCACGTTCGCGTGCGGGCAACCAACGGCCCCGAGTCGGGCGTCTTTCCTTCGAACATGTACGGCGTCCCCCGCGTACGTCGTCCACAAGAGCCTGAGCGACGACGAGGAGCGGCACTACAGTGGGGCGGAAACCCGCGGGGCCCCACCGGGCGCGGGGGACAGGCAAGCAAGCAGCAGGGAGCACATGACGTGCGGCCGGTAGGCAGCAAGTACCTGCTCGAGGAGCCGCTCGGTCGCGGCGCCACGGGCACCGTCTGGCGAGCCAGCCAGCGAGAGACCGCGGGCGCCGAGGCGGCCGTGCCCGGCCAGCCCGGCGAGACCGTCGCGATCAAGGTCCTCAAGGAGGAGCTGGCGAACGACGCCGATGTCGTGATGCGGTTCCTGCGGGAGCGCTCCGTGCTGCTCCGGCTCACCCATCCCAACATCGTCCGGGTCCGCGACCTGGTCGTCGAGGGCGATCTGCTGGCCCTGGTCATGGACCTCGTGGACGGCCCCGACCTCCACCGCCACCTGCGCGAGAACGGCCCCTTCACCCCGGTCGCCGCCGCCCTGCTCACCGCCCAGATCTGCGACGCGCTGGCCGCCAGCCACGCCGACGGGGTGGTCCACCGGGATCTGAAACCGGCCAACGTGCTGCTGAAGCAGGACAGCGGGCAGCTGCACCCGATGCTGACCGACTTCGGCATCGCCCGCCTCGCCGACTCGCCCGGCCTCACCCGCACCCACGAGTTCGTCGGCACGCCCGCGTATGTCGCGCCCGAGTCCGCCGAGGGCCGCCCGCAGACGTCCGCCGTGGACATCTACGGCGCCGGCATCCTGCTGTACGAGCTGGTCACCGGCCGGCCGCCGTTCGCCGGCGGCTCCGCCCTGGAAGTGCTGCACCAGCATCTGAGCGCCGAACCGCGCCGCCCCTCCACCGTCCCCGACCCGCTGTGGACGGTGATAGAGCGCTGCCTGCGCAAGAACCCCGAGGAGCGGCCCGGCGCCGAGAACCTCGCCCGCGCCCTGCGCGTCGTCGCCGAGGGCATCGGCGTGCACGCGAACGCCGCGCAGATCGCCGCCGCCGAGGGCGTGGGCGCCCTGCTCGCCCCCGACCCCGACCCGGCGACCGTGCCCGCCCCGGACGGCGTGCCCGGCGCCGCCGACCCCACCCAGGTGCTGCCGCACGGCCAGGGCGCACCGGCGTACGACCCGAACGGCGCGACCAGCGTCCTGCCGCACACCGGCGGTCCGGCCGGCGCCGCCGACCCGACGAGCGTCCTGCCGCACACCGGCGCGCCCGACCCCACGCGCATGATGCCGCCCGTGCCGCCGGGTCAGCCCGGCCAGCAGGGGCAGCAGCAGCCCGACCAGCCGCACCCCTGGCAGTCCCAGCTGCGCGCGGCCCGCGACCGCAACGAGCAGACCCAGTACCTCGACCCCGGCGAGGACCCGCTGCGCCGCCGTCCCCAGCGGCAGGTCGCCCGCCCCCAGCCCCAGCAGCAGCCCGGCTACGGCTACGGCCACCCGCAACAGCAGCCGCAGCCGCAGCAGTACGCCCCCGCCCCGCAGCGCCGCCAGACCCCGCAGCCGCAGCCCCAGGCGCAGCCCCAGCGGTACGCGCCGCCGCCCGCCCCCGAGCCCCGGCGGCCCGCGCGCGAGCCGCGGCCGCCGCGCCAGCGCAGCGCCAACCCGATGAAGATCCCCGGACTCGGCTGCCTGAAGGGCTGTCTGTTCACCCTCGTCATCCTGTTCGTCGCCGGCTGGCTGGTCTGGGAGCTGAGCCCGCTCCAGAGCTGGATCGGCACCGGCCGGGGCTACTGGTCGGAGCTGAGCCACTGGTTCAGTCAGGCCACCGACTGGGTCAAGAACCTGAGCGGCAACTGAGGCCACCACCCGCCGGACGCCGTCCTCGCCCGGCCCGCGCGCCCCCCCGCGCCGCGAGTCGGGAGATTTGTCGACATCCGGCGGGTGATTTCGGCCTCCGCGGTGAAGGTTGCCGTTCCGGACGCGTAGCCTCAGCCGCAACACGCGTCTGTAGGAGCAGTCTTGGCACGGAAGATCGGCAGCCGGTACACCGCGAACCAGATCCTGGGCCGGGGCAGCGCCGGCACGGTGTGGCTCGGCGAGGGCCCCGACGGGCCCGTCGCCATCAAGCTGCTGCGCGAGGACCTGGCCTCCGACCAGGAGCTCGTGGGCCGCTTCGTGCAGGAGCGCACCGCCCTGCTCGGCCTGGAGCACCCGAACGTCGTCTCCGTGCGCGACCTCGTGGTCGACGGCAACGACCTCGCCCTCGTCATGGACCTGGTCCGCGGCACCGACCTGCGCACCCGGCTGGAGCGCGAGCGGCGACTGTCGCCCGAGGCCGCCGTGGCGATCACCGCCGACGTGGCCGACGGACTCGCCGCCGCCCACGCCGCGGGCGTCGTGCACCGCGACGTCAAGCCGGAGAACATCCTGCTCGACATGCAGGGCCCGCTCGGCCCCGGCGGCGCACACCCCGCGCTGCTCACCGACTTCGGCGTGGCGAAACTCATCGACTCGCCCAAGCGCACCCGCGCCACGAAGATCATCGGCACCCCCGACTACCTCGCCCCCGAGATCGTGGAGGGCCTGCCCCCGCGCGCCGCGGTGGACATCTACGCCCTCGCCACCGTCCTGTACGAGCTGCTGGCCGGCTTCACCCCGTTCGGCGGCGGCCACCCCGGCGCCGTGCTGCGCCGCCACGTCACCGAGACCGTGGTCCCGCTGCCCGGCATCCCCGACGAACTGTGGCAGCTGATCGTCCAGTGCCTGGCCAAGGGCCCGGCCTCCCGGCTGCGCGCCTCCGAGCTGGCCGCCCGGCTGCGGGAGCTGTTGCCGCTGCTGGCCGGGATGCCGCCCCTGGACGTGGACGAGCCCGGCGCGGAAGCCGCGGAGGGGGAGCGGGACGAGGCCGTGCCCGCCGAGCCCGCGCCCGCCGGGGACCGGGTCCGCCGCCGCGGCGCCGTGCCGCTGGTGCCCGGCGCCAGGCCCGACTCCAACCGCGACACGCACACCTCCATGCGGGTGCCCGCCCCCGACGAGCTGGCCGGCCCGGCCCACGGCACCGCCCGAGCCCCGCGCACGCCGGGCGCGCCCCGCCCGGGCTCAGCCCGCCACCGCACCGCCGCCCGGCGCCGCCGGATCACCCTGAGCGTGGCCGGCGCGCTGCTCGCGGCGGCCGTGGGTGCGGGCGCCTGGTGGGCCGCCTCGGGCGACGATCCCGCCGCGCCCCAGGACACCCGGCACTCCGCGCCCCAGTCGCCCTGACCCCGCCGCCCGGCGTTCCCCGCCCGGCGGAGCCGTTACGCTGGAGGGCGTGGCAGTCGTCGACGTATCCGAAGAGCTCAAGTCCCTCTCCTCGACCATGGAGTCGATCGAGGCCGTTCTGGACCTCGACAAGCTGAGGGCAGACATCGCCGTGCTCGAGGAGCAGGCGGCCGCGCCGTCCCTGTGGGACAACCCGGACGAGGCGCAGAAGATCACCAGCAAGCTCTCCCACCTCCAGGCCGAGGTCAGGAAGGCCGAGGCGCTGCGCGGACGGATCGACGATCTCGCCGTGCTCTTCGAGATGGCCGAGGAGGAGGACGACCCGGACACCCGTGCCGAGGCCGAGTCCGAGCTCGCGGCCGTCAGGAAGGCGCTGGACGAGATGGAGGTCCGCACCCTCCTGTCCGGCGAGTACGACGCCCGTGAGGCCCTGGTCAACATCCGCGCCGAGGCCGGCGGCGTCGACGCCGCCGACTTCGCCGAGAAGCTCCAGCGCATGTACCTGCGGTGGGCCGAGCAGCGCGGCTACAAGACCGAGGTCTACGAGACGTCGTACGCCGAGGAGGCCGGCATCAAGTCGACCACCTTCGCCGTCCAGGCGCCGTACGCCTACGGCACCCTCTCCGTCGAGCAGGGCACGCACCGCCTGGTGCGCATCTCCCCCTTCGACAACCAGGGCCGGCGCCAGACCTCCTTCGCGGGCGTGGAGATCCTGCCCGTGGTCGAGCAGACCGACCACATCGAGATCGACGAGTCCGAGCTGCGGGTGGACGTGTACCGCTCCTCCGGCCCCGGCGGCCAGGGCGTGAACACCACCGACTCCGCGGTGCGCCTCACCCACCTGCCCACCGGCATCGTCGTCTCCTGCCAGAACGAGCGGTCCCAGATCCAGAACAAGGCCACGGCGATGAACGTCCTCCAGGCCAAGCTGCTGGAGCGGCGCCGCCAGGAGGAGCAGGCCAAGATGGACGCCCTCAAGGGCGACGGCGGCAACTCCTGGGGCAACCAGATGCGTTCCTACGTCCTCCACCCGTACCAGATGGTGAAGGACCTGCGCACGGACTTCGAGGTCGGCAATCCCGAGGCCGTGTTCAACGGCGAGATCGACGGTTTTCTGGAGGCCGGCATTCGCTGGCGCAAGCAGCAGGAACAGCAGAGCAAGTAAGAACAGAACGCTTTGTCGACAAGGCAACCGCCGTGCTCAGCGCGGAGGTTGCCTTTTTCATGCCCGCGTGTCCGGGTTTTGCGTCACCTTCATATCCCAATTCCTCCGGCAAAGAGCGCGTACCGGGACATCGCGTACGCAACGACCTTGACGTTGCTTTGAAATATGGGAAGGGTTAAGCGCGGCATGCGTATCTGCGGGGCGCATGTGAACCGGGGGGCTTCATTCGCACAGCTACCTCCGTCGATCACGGCCCCGAGCGCGGCCTCATCGACGATCAGCTACTGGGGGTAGCAACTACATGACAAAGAAGACGCGGATCCGTGTCGCGCGCATAGCGGCGGGCGCGATCGTCGCCGCGGGTGCTTCGCTGATGGTCGCGGGCGTCGCTTCGGCCGACCCGGGCCCGGGTGACGAGCCGACCCCGTGCGACATCGTGATCGACCCCACGTGCGACGACTCGGGCGGTACCCCGTCCGAGCCCGGTGACGGCGGCACTCCGACCCAGCCGGGCGACGGCGGCACTCCGACCCAGCCCGGTGACGGCGGCACTCCGACCCAGCCGGGCGACGGCGGCAGCACTCCGACCCAGCCGGGCGACGGCGGCAGCACTCCGACCCAGCCGGGCGACGGCGGCGGCACTCCGACCCAGCCGGGCAACGGCAACGGTGGCGGCCAGGGCGGCAACGGCGGCGACCAGGGCACCGGCGGCGACCAGGGCGGCAGCGGCGGCGGCAACGGGACCGGCGGCAACCACGGCGGCAACGGCGGCGGCAACGGGACCGGCGGTTCCGACACCACCGGCGGCACCACCCCGGACGGCGGCGGCGCCGCCCCGCAGGAGCAGGGCACCTCGGCCCTCACCGACACCGGCGAGACCAGGAACACCGCTCCGCAGGGCAACGGCAACGGCAAGGAGCTGGCCGAGACCGGTGCCGGCGAGACCACGTTCCTGCTGATCGGCGCCGCGACGATGATCGCCGGCGGCATCGGCTTCCGGGTGCTGCCGCGCGTCATGGCCGGCCGCGACGGCGCCGCCGCCTGAGCGTGACCACCGCCCCACGGGGCGTGTGCGGCGACTGACGCCGAGGGGCCCGGAGCGCACCGCTCCGGGCCCCTCGCTCGCTTGCCGCTACCGCTACGCCGTCTGGTGCGCCAGCAGCGCCACCGCGGCGATCAGCACCGCCAGCAGCGCGATCAGCGCCATCGGGTTCAGTCCCGCGAGGAAGTTGTTCTCCTGCTGCAGCCGCTCACGGTTCGCACGGCACACCGGGCACCGGCCCTCGCTCACGGGCGCGGCGCAGTTCGCGCACACCAACCGGTCGTACGTCATGCGCTCGCCCTCCTTGCACCGCCGGTCACACCTGGACAACGCCCGCGGACGCGCGAACGTTCCCTTCTCCACAATGCCAGGTTCCCCGGCTTTCAGCGCGGGGGTCCCCGAAAGCCCCGTACTCCCCGCGGCGCCCGTACGCGTCCGGGGCCCGGACAAACCGTACAACTGTCCCGCAACCCGTACCGGCGACTGCGCGGGCGCACCGGACTCGCGTATGGTCACGCTCATCTACCCCCGGCGACCCGTGGTGCATCCGTGATCCGATTCGACAACGTGTCCAAGGTCTACCCCAAGCAGACCCGCCCCGCCCTCAGGGATGTCTCCCTGGAGGTCGAGAAGGGCGAGTTCGTCTTCCTCGTGGGATCCTCCGGCTCCGGAAAGTCCACCTTCCTGCGGCTCATCCTCCGCGAGGAGCGGTGCAGTCACGGTCAGGTGCACGTCCTGGGCAAGGACCTCGCGCGCCTGTCCAACTGGAAGGTGCCGCAGATGCGCCGCCAGTTGGGGACGGTGTTCCAGGACTTCCGCCTGCTGCCCAACAAGACGGTGGCGGAGAACGTCGCCTTCGCGCAGGAGGTCATCGGCAAGTCGCAGGGCGAGATCCGCAAGTCCGTGCCGCAGGTGCTCGACCTCGTCGGGCTCGGCGGCAAGGAGGACCGGATGCCGGGCGAGCTGTCCGGCGGTGAGCAGCAGCGCGTCGCCATCGCCCGGGCCTTCGTCAACCGGCCCAAGCTCCTGATCGCCGACGAGCCCACCGGCAACCTCGACCCGCAGACCTCCGTCGGCATCATGAAGCTGCTCGACCGGATCAACCGGACGGGCACCACCGTGGTGATGGCCACCCACGACCAGAACATCGTGGACCAGATGCGCAAACGCGTCATCGAGCTGGAGAAGGGCCGCCTCGTCCGCGACCAGGCACGCGGCGTCTACGGCTACCAGCACTGAAGAGTCCACTCGGAAAGGCTTGACCAGACGCCATGCGCGCCCAGTTCGTCCTGTCGGAGATCGGTGTCGGTCTCCGCCGCAACCTGACGATGACGTTCGCCGTCATCGTCTCCGTCGCCCTGTCGCTCGCCCTGTTCGGCGGGTCGCTCCTGCTGAGCGACCAGGTCGGCAAGATGAAGGGCTACTGGTACGACAAGATCAACGTGTCCATCTACCTCTGCAACAAGAGCAACGCGGAGTCCGACCCCAACTGCGCCAAGGGCGCGGTCACCGAGGACCAGAAGAAGTCGATCCTCGCGGACCTGCAGAAGATGACGGTGGTGGACAAGGTCACCTACGAGTCCCAGGACGAGGCGTACAAGCACTACAAGGAGCAGTTCGGCAACTCCCCGCTGGCCGCCTCCATCACGCCGGACCAGATGCAGGAGTCGTACCGCGTCAAGCTGAAGAACCCCGAGCAGTACCAGGTCATCGCCAGCGCCTTCAACGGCCGTGACGGCGTGCAGTCCGTGCAGGACCAGAAGAGCATCCTGGACAACCTCTTCACCCTGCTCGGCTATCTGAACCTGGCCGCGCGGGGCGTGATGGCGGTGATGCTCACCGTGGCGATGCTGCTGATCGTCAACACCGTCCGCGTCTCCGCGTTCAGCCGGCGCCGGGAGACGGGCATCATGCGCCTGGTGGGCGCCTCCGGCTTCTACATCCAGGCGCCGTTCATCATGGAGGCCGCCGTCGCCGGGCTCATCGGCGGCATACTGGCCTCCTCCTTCCTGGTGGTCGTGCAGTACTTCGTGATCGACCACGGAGTGTCGCTGTCCACGAAGCTGCCGCTCATCAACTTCGTGGGCTGGGACGCCGTCATCACCAAGATCCCGCTCATCCTCGCGGTGAGCTTCCTGATCCCGGCCCTTGCCGGTCTTCTGGCGCTGCGCAAGTACCTGAAGGTGTGACGGATGCCAACGGGCCGTACGGGTCAACCCGGCGTACGGCCCCGGGGCGTTGTCCTACACTCACCGGCATGCCCGGCCGTGACCTCTTCTGTCAGCCCCGCCGCCCCCGCGCCGGGGCGACCCTGACCCTGGTCTTCGCCGGAGTGCTCGTGGCCGGCGCGGCGACCGGGTCGCTGCCCGGCGCGCGGACCGGCGCCGGCGAGCGCAAGTCGTCGCAGGACACGGTCCGTTCGGCCCCCGCCGCCCAGGAGCAGGTGACGCGGGCCGCCGCCGAGGCGATGGCCGCCGGCAAGTCCCCCATGGAGGCCGC
Source organism: Streptomyces sp. NPDC093260 (assembly GCF_040683715.1). Taxonomy (NCBI): domain Bacteria; kingdom Bacillati; phylum Actinomycetota; class Actinomycetes; order Kitasatosporales; family Streptomycetaceae; genus Streptomyces; species Streptomyces sp. NPDC093260. The sequence goes on along the minus strand of NZ_JBFBEK010000020.1, from coordinate 72,354 downwards.
CGAACGGGCCGTCAGCCGCAGCGGCGACCGCTGGGGCGCCGTCTACTCCCCGGGCGACTACCAGGAGTTCCAGGAGGCGCTGGACGGCCGGTACACCGGCGTCGGCCTGTGGGCGCGGCGCGAGCGGGACGGCCGGATCGACGTCACCAAGGTGCAGACCGGCTCGCCCGCCGCCGACGCCGGGATCCGCGCGGGCGACCGGCTGCGCAGCGTGGACGGCGAGAAGACGGACGGACTGCCCGTCACCGAGGTCGTCGCCTTACTGCGCGGCGACGCCGACGACGCGCCCGCCGGGACCCCCGTCACCCTCGGTCTCCAGCGCGGCGACCGCCAGTGGACCCGGACCCTGCGCCGCGCCCGCCTGTCCACCGACTCGGTCACCGTTCGGCGGCTCGCCGGCGGCGTGAGCGTCATCAGGATCTCCGCCTTCACCAAGGGCGCCGGCGACCAGGTCCGCGCCGCGGTGCGCCGCGCACCGGCCGGCCAGGGCCTCATCCTGGACCTGCGCGGCAACTCCGGCGGCCTGGTCACCGAGGCCGTCGCCGCCGCCTCCGCCTTCCTCGACGGCGGTCTCGTCGCCACCTACGACGTCGACGGCCGGCAGCGCGCCCTGCACGCCGAGCCCGGCGGCGACACCACGAAACCCCTGGTCACGCTGGTCGACGGCGGAACGATGAGCGCCGCCGAGCTGCTCACCGGCGCCCTCCAGGACCGCGGGCGGGCCGTCGTCGTGGGCTCGCGCACCTTCGGCAAGGGCTCCGTGCAGATGCCGAGCCGGCTGCCGGACGGGTCCGTCGCCGAGCTGACCGTGGGCCACTACCGCACCCCGGCGGGGCGCGCCGTGGACGGCCGGGGCATCACGCCGGACCTGCCCGCGGACGGCGACGCGGTGACACGGGCCCAGACGGTCCTCACGGGCCTCGGCGACCCGTCGTAGCCGGCCGGCGCCCCGCCCGGCCCGCGCCGAATACCCTTTCCGCCCAGCGGCCCCGTAGTGCAAAAATGGGCGGCACTATGGCTAAGGAAAAAGGGCGCAAGCTGATCGCGCAGAACAAGAAGGCGCGGCACGACTACCTCATCCTCGACACCTACGAGGCCGGACTGGTCCTCACCGGCACCGAGGTGAAGTCGCTGCGCCAGGGACGGGCCTCGCTGGTGGACGGCTTCGTCCAGCTGGACGGCCACGAGGCGTGGCTGCACAACGTGCACGTGCCCGAGTACAGCCAGGGCACCTGGACCAACCACAGCGCCCGCCGCAAGCGCAAGCTGCTGCTGCACCGGCTGGAGATCGACAAGCTGGAGGCCAAGTCCCAGGAGTCGGGTCACACGATCGTGCCCCTCGCCCTGTACTTCAAGGACGGCCGCGCGAAGGTCGAGATCGCGCTGGCGAAGGGCAAGAAGGAGTACGACAAGCGGCAGACCCTGCGCGAGAAGCAGGACCGCCGCGAGACCGAGCGCGCGATGTCGGCGGTCCGGCGCAAGCAGCGGGCGTGAGGCCCGCCGGGCAGGTCCCGCCCCGGGAATGCCCCGGCGGCCCATGGCGTTGGACCGAAGGCCACGGTGAGCGACCGCGGCGGGGCGGACGCCGGGAATAAGCTGGCAAGGACCCGCGTTGGTCACGTACGATGGCACAAGCACCGCGAGGCCGGTGCGAGCCCCCTCTCCGGAGGGGCCCTCCTCGGAGGGTTTGAAAAAACAACATGGGGATGATCGGTTTCGACAGCGGCTGTCGAAGCAGGGGAAGCGTGTCGAGGAAGCGGCCATGATCTCGTAAACCACAGGCCGAAAAAAATAATCGCCAACACCAAGCGCGATTCCTCCCAGCAGGCCTTCGCCCTCGCTGCCTGATCTCAGGTAGCGATCGCGAGCCTCCTACTAAAGGGAGTGTCAGCCCGGGGATGTTCCCGACCCGGATCCTGGCATCGACTAGGGGACTAAACCTTGATCCCGGTCACGGGGTGAAGAGGGAAACCAAACAGTGACTGAGCCCGTCGGAGACTTGTCCGCGTGATCTCCGGGGCCGAGAAAAGCGAAGCGGACTGCACACGGAGAAGCCCTGGTTCCGCACCGTTGGACGCGGGTTCGATTCCCGCCATCTCCACTCACCCACACCGGGTACCCCATGTGGGCGAAGGCCCCGACGCTTCCGAGCGTCGGGGCCTTCGCCGTGTGCGCTCAGTCCCGTCGGACGGCTCGGCCCTGCCGGGGCTCCCGCTGCGTCAGGGACAGGAGCAGGGCCGTCGCCGCCGCTGCGATCGGGATCGTGTAGCCGGCCGTCGGGGTCAGGTGTTCCACCGTCCAGCCGCCGGTCGCGCTGCCGCAGGCGATGCCGCCGAGCAGGCCCGTCACCGCCAGGGTCATGCCCTCGTTGAGGCGGCCCTCCGGGGTGCGCTGCTGGACCAGGGTCATAGTGGTGACCATGGTCGGCGCGGTCGCCGTGCCCGCTGCCAGGAGCGCCCCGGCCAGTACCGGCAGCGAGCCGGTCAGGGCGGCGGCCAGCAGCGGCAGCGACATCAGCGCCGTCATCGCCGCCACGCACCACGGCAGCCGCCGGGCGGCCGGACCGCCGGGCCGCAGCGCCCCGTACACCAGCCCCGCCACGCACGACCCGGCCGCCTGCAGCGCCAGCGCCACGCCCGCCGCCGACCGGTGGCCCCGCTCGTCCGCGAACGCCACCGTCACCACCTCCATCGAACCGAACACCGCCCCCATGGCGACGCACACGGCCAGCTGCGCCGGCATGCCGGGCGCGCGCAGCGGAGCCTTCGCGCGGGTGCGCGGGCGTGGCGGCGGCTCGGTCGAGCGCTGCGCCGCGAACAGCAGCACGCCCGCCAGCAGCAGCACCGCACCGGTCAGCGTGCCCGCCTCCGGGAAGAAGGCGCCGGTGAGGAAGGCGGCGAGTACCGGGCCCAGCATGAAGCACAGCTCGTCGGCCGCCTGCTCGAAGGAGTTCGCGGTGTGCAGGGCGGCGGGGTCGCCGCGCAGCAGGTGCGCCCAGCGGGCCCGGGACATGCCGCCGGTGTTCGGGGTGGTCGCGGTGGCGGCGTACGCTGCGAAGAGCGTCCAGTCGGGCGCGCCGCAGCGTACGCACAGCACCAGCGCCAGGCTGCCCAGCACCGCGCAGACCGTGGCCGGCACCGCGACGCGGGCCTGGCCGTGGCGGTCCACCAGGCGGGCGACCCAGGGCGCGGTCACCGCCGTCGCCGCCAGACCGGTGGCGGTGACGGCCCCGGCGAGGGCGTACGAGCCGCGCGCCCCCGCGATCATCACCACCGCGCTCACCCCGAACATGCCCGACGGCAGCCGGGCGACCAGGTTCCCGACGGTGAAGGCACGGGCGCCGGGGAGGGCGAAGAGGCGACGGTAGGAGGGGGCGGGCGTGGCGACCGTGGCGGCGGGGCCTTCGTCCGGTGCGCCGGAGCCCTCGGTCGGCGTCCCGGCGGTGGGTGCGGGCGGGTCGGTGGGGTGGGACCTCTCGGTCCGGTCGGGGGCTTCGGGCGTCCTCGGTGGCATGGGCTCACCGTCGCCCCGGGCGGGGCGAGGGGTCCAACACCTGTTCGGAGCCGATTGACGCATCAGCGTTGTAAGTTCGCCGCATGTCCGTCCCCCATCTGGACCCGCGGCTGCTGCGGGCCTTCGTCACCGTGGCCGAGGAACTCCACTTCACCCGCGCCGCGGTCCGGCTGTACGTCGCCCAGCAGGCCCTCAGCCGGGACGTACGGCGGCTGGAACGGGAGCTGGGGGCCGAGCTGTTCGTGCGCACCACCCGGCAGGTGACCCTGACCGCCGACGGCGAACGGCTGCTGCCGTACGCGCGCCGGGTGCTGGCCGCCCAGGACGAGCTGCTGGCCGCCTTCGGACAGGCCCGCCCGCTCTTCCTCGACCTCAACTCGCCGGGCCTGGCCACCGGCCACCGCGTGCTGCGACGGGCCCGCGAACTCGCCCCCGAGCACGAGATCATGGCCCGCTTCGAGAGCGGCCTCACGGGCGCGGCCACCGAGCTGCTGGCGGGTCGTCTCGACGCCTCCTTCGGCCGCTACGCGGGCCTGGACGCGGCCCTGCGGGCAGGCCTCGACCACCAGCCCGTCCGGTACGAGCCGATGGCGATCGCGCTGCCCGAGGCCCACCGGCTGGCCGCGCTGCCCGAGGTCCCGCTGGCCGCGCTGGCCGGCATGACCGTGTACGCGGGCGCCGGGAACCCCCGCACCCCGGAGTGGACCGACCTCGCGCACCGCCTCTTCGACGGGCGCGGCATCGCGGTGGCGCCGCCCGCGCCGCTGGCCGTCGGGGTGGAGGAGTTCGAGCGGCTGATGGCCAAGACCGGCCACCCGGTGCTCGCGGTGGTCGGCTTCCCGCCCCTGCCGCGCACCGTCGTACGGCCCCTCGTCGACCCCGTGCCGTTGTCCCCCGTGTCGCTGGTGTGGCGTAAGGGGCTGGCGCATCCGGCGCTGGACGCGGTGCGGCGCGCGGCGGCGGAACTGGCGGCGGAGGAGGGCTGGCTGCGGCGACCCGAAAACGGATGGATTCCGGCCATCGATGTATCGGTCAATTCCGTTCAAGATTGATCTTTCCGCTTTTCTCCCTCCTTGCGCACACTACGTTCGTGACCGCCGAGCACGTGGGACAAGGGGGGCGCTCGGGCAGGTGGGGGCCTGTTCCGGCGACGGGAGCTCGGGGTCGTCTGCGCACCCGCAACACTCCCGTGGGGGACTTAGTGCGCGTGAAAAAGGGGCTGGAACAAGCCCCCTTCGAATGGCCCGTGGCCGCGTCGGCGACCGGAGCCGTACCCGCCCTCGACACCGGTGACGCCGGTGGTGACGGGACCCAGCGGTTCCCGGAGACCGCCGCCGTGCCGGCGCTGCGGGTCGAGGACCCGTGGGAGCGGTCCGGACCCGACACCGCCGACCCGGCCGAACTGACCGTGCGGCTCGACCGCGCGGAGGCCGGAGCGGACGGGGCGGACGCCGCCCGCGGCTCCGACGGGCCGGTCTTCGTGGACGAGTCGGGCCGCCGCAGCCGCCGCTTCCGGCGGATCGGCGTGGCCGTCGGGCTCTCCTGCGGGGCCTACGCCGTCGTCATCGCCGTCACCCTCGTCTCCGGCAACTCCGACGCGCCCTGGCTGCCGGTGCCGGGGCAGGCCGACGACAAACCGGCGAGCAAGGTCGAGACCTCGCCCGGACCCTCGGAGTCGGTCCTGCCGCCCGGCACGGGCGACGGCGCCGTACCCGGTGCCCCGGGACTGCCCGGGGTGCCCGGGATATCCGCGCCCGGCGCCGGCAAGGGCGCCGGCAGCGCCAAGCCCGGCACCGGAGCCGGGGCACCGGCGCCCTCCACCTCCGCCGGGCCGCACAAGGCCGGCACCACGCCCGGCGCCAAGCCGACCGCAGCGGCGACCGGCAGGACCGAACCGCCGGCCGGCGGCGTGGCCGGTCCGACGACCGCCCCCACGCCGCCTCCGGCCACCACCCCGCCCGCCCCGACCCCGACCGGCGGCTCGACCGCGCCCGACCCGACGACGACCCCGGGCGGCGGCAGCGGTGACGGCGGCAACGCCTCGGGCGGGGGCGGCGGCGCCGTGACCAACGCGCCCGGCACGGTCGCGGACGGCCCGAGCAGCCCGGTGCCGGTCAGCAGCGAGCCGGCGGCCACCGGCGCCCCCGGCCCGACGACGGCCCCCGGCCCGGCCTCCCCGCCCGGCCCCACCGGCTCCCCGGCCGACGGCGCGGGCACCCGGCCCTCCGGTACGGCCTCCCGGACCGTGGCCTGATGGCGGGCCACGTCCGGCGCACCCGGACGACCGGAAACCGCCGGCCCGACGACACCCCGGACGCGCCGGGACGCGCGTCAGACGCGCGGCACGTACGGCCTGCCGCGGACGCGGGGCACGCGCCCGGCACGACGCACGCTTTCGCGGCGTACGAGCCGGACTCCGCCCGCCCCGCCGACGGCATCCGTGCGGCCGACGCCACCCGTGCGGCCTTCCCGAACGCCCGCCGCCACGGCGGCCGTTCGCCGCGCCGCTCCGGCACCGCCCCCGGCCCCCGGGCCGGCGCCCGGGGCAGGACCGGCGGCCGGACCCGCGCCCGTACCCGCTCGCGCCGGCGACTGCGTCCGCCCCTGCGGCTGCTCCTGCCCATGCTCGTGCTGGCCGTGCTGATGGCGATGCTGACGCTGCGCGGCTACGTGCACAGCGAGATCCTCGCCGACCACCGCGTCCGGCCCGAGGCCGCCACCGACCAGGTGCCGCAGGACATCCTCGACGGCGGCCCGGTCATCGACACCCGGCACGGGCAGACCACCAGCCTGCGCGTGCCCGACCACCGGCTCGTCCTCACCTTCGACGACGGCCCCGACCCGACGTGGACGCCGAAGGTGCTGGACGTGCTCAGGAAGCACCACGCCCACGCCGTCTTCTTCGTCACCGGCACCATGGCCTCCCGCTACCCGGACCTGGTCCGGCGCATGGTCGCCGAGGGCCACGAGGTGGGCGTGCACACCTTCAACCACCCCGACCTCTCCTACCAGTCCCAGAGCCGCATCGACTGGGAGCTGTCCCAGACCCAGCTCGCCATCACCGGCGCCGCCGGCGTGCGCACCTCGCTGTTCCGGCCGCCGTACTCCTCCTTCGCCGACGCCATGGACAACCGGTCCTGGCCGGTGACCCGGTACATCGGCAGCCGCGGCTACATCACCGTCGTCAACACCGCCGACAGCGAGGACTGGCAGAAGCCCGGCATCGCGCGGATCATCCGCAACGCCACCCCGAAGGGCGGCGAGGGCGCGGTCGTCCTCATGCACGACTCCGGCGGCGACCGCCACCAGACGGTGCAGGCCCTCGACCGCTACCTGCCCGAACTCCAGGGCGAGGGCTACCGGTTCGACAACCTCACCGAGGCGCTCGGCGCGCCCAGCGCACTCACCCCGGTCACCGGCGTCGGCCTGTGGAAGGGCAGGGCGTGGATCTTCCTGGTCCAGGCCGCCGACGGCCTCACCGACGGCCTCGGGGTGTGTCTCGCCCTGATCGGCGGCCTGGTCATCGCCCGGTTCGCGCTGATGCTGCTGCTCTCCGGGGCGCACGCCCGCCGGGTGCGCCGCCGCGGCTTTCGCTGGGGAGAGCCGGTCACCGAACCGGTCTCGGTGCTGGTGCCCGCGTACAACGAGGCCAAGTGCATCGAGAACACGGTCCGTTCCCTGACGGCGAGCGAGCACCCGATCGAGGTGCTGGTCGTCGACGACGGCTCGGCCGACGGCACGGCGGACATCGTCGAGGCCCTGGGCCTGCCCGGCGTGCGGGTGGTGCGCCAGCGCAACGCGGGCAAGCCCGCCGCCCTCAACCGGGGCATCGCCCACGCCTCGCACGACCTGATCGTGATGATGGACGGCGACACCGTCTTCGAACCCTCCACCGTCCGCGAACTCGTCCAGCCCTTCGGCGACCCGGGGGTCGGCGCGGTCGCCGGCAACGCCAAGGTGGGCAACCGCGATTCGCTCATCGGCGCCTGGCAGCACATCGAGTACGTGATGGGCTTCAACCTCGACCGCCGGATGTACGACGTGCTGCGCTGCATGCCGACGATCCCCGGCGCGGTCGGCGCGTTCCGGCGCTCCGCCCTCCGGGATGTCGGCGGCATGAGCGAGGACACCCTGGCCGAGGACACCGACATCACCATGGCGATGCACCGCGCCGGCTGGCGCGTCGTCTACGCGGAGAACGCCCGCGCCTGGACCGAGGCCCCGGAGACCGTCCAGCAGCTGTGGTCCCAGCGCTACCGGTGGTCCTACGGCACCATGCAGGCGATCTGGAAGCACCGCGGCGCCCTGCTGGACCGAGGCCCCTCCGGCCGCTTCGGCCGGGTCGGCCTGCCGCTGGTCTCCCTGTTCATGGTGGTGGCCCCGCTGCTGGCCCCGCTGATCGACGTCTTCCTGCTGTACGGCGTCGTCTTCGGCCCGACGAAGAAGACGATCGTGGCGTGGCTGGGCGTCCTCGCGATCCAGGCGGTCTGCGCGGCGTACGCCTTCCGGCTGGACCGGGAACGCATGACGCACCTGATCTCGCTGCCGTTGCAGCAGATCCTCTACCGGCAGCTCATGTACGTCGTGCTGCTCCAGTCCTGGATCACCGCGCTGACCGGCGGCCGGCTGCGCTGGCAGAAGCTGCGCCGCACGGGCGTGGTGGAGGCGCCGGGCGGTCCGGTACCGGTCGCACGGACACGGGCCGGGGCCGGAGCCGGGCAGCCGGGCGCGCTCGCGGGCGACGGGCAGCCGGGCGCCCTCCCAGGCGAGGGGAGGCCGGTGGCATGACCCAGGCACTGACCTCCGAGGCCACCGCGGACCACCCCCGCGAACCGGCCCCCGGCCGCGACCGCTACCTGGACCTGCTGCGCGCCCTGGCCCTGCTCCGCGTGGTGGCCTACCACCTCTTCGGCTGGGGCTGGCTGACGGTGCTGTTCCCGTCCATGGGCGTGATGTTCGCCCTGGCCGGTTCCCTGATGGCCCGCTCCCTGAAACGCCCGGCGGTGGGCGTGATCAAGGGCAGGCTGCGGCGGCTGCTGCCCCCGCTGTGGGCGTTCGCCGCGGTCCTCCTGCCCCTGATGCTGTACGCCGGCTGGAACCCGGCGCGGGACCCGGACCTCGGGGGCCTGCGCGGCCTGCCGAAGCTCCTGGAGTACGTCGTCCCGGTGGGCGCCCCGCCCTACCCGGAGAACCTGGGTTCCGACTCGGGGCTGCTGGACGTGACGTGGCCCGACGACGCGGCGGGACCGCTCTGGTACCTGCGCGCCTACCTGTGGTTCGTGGTGGCCTCGCCGCTGCTGCTGTGGGCGTTCCGCCGCGCGCCGTGGCCGACGCTGCTCGCGCCGCTGGCCCTGACGGCGGTGGTCGGCACGGGTTTCGTGACACTCCCCGGCGAGACGGGCGACGCGGTGACGGACTTCGCGGTCTACGGCGGCTGCTGGGTCCTCGGCTTCGCCCACCACGAGGGCGTGCTGCGGCGCGTCCCGCGCTACGCGGCGGTGTCGTGCGCGGTGCTGGTGATGGCCTTCGGCCTGTGGTGGGCCTCGGGCCACCTCGGCCCGGAGGGCTGGGACCTCAACGACATCCCGCTCGCACAGGCGACCTGGTCCTTCGGCGTGGTGGTGGTCCTGCTCCAGTACTCCCCGTCCTGGCGCGAACTCCCGCCCCGCCTGCGCCGCTGGGACAAGCCGATCACCCTCGCCAACAACCGCGCGGTCACGATCTACCTCTGGCACAACGCCCTGATCACGGCCACGGTCCCGCTGCTCGACCTCGCCTACCGCCTGCCCTTCCTCCAGGGCGACGCGGCGACGTCGGTACTGGACTCCACGTACTCGGTGTGGATGTTCCTCCTGGTCTGGCCGCTGACAGCCGTGGCGATCCTCGCCTTCGGCTGGATCGAGGACGTGGCGGCGAAGAGGAAGCCCCGCCTGTGGCCGAACGGGAGAGGGAAGTGACGCCGGGGTGAGTGGGCCGGGGGAGTGGCCTCCGGATGGCTCGGTGGCGGCCGGCCGGGAGGTTCTTCTCCGGTCCGGGAACCGCGGGCGTGCTCTAATCGCCGGATGACGACGATCGAACCAGGGCTGATACGACGTTGGCTGGACGGCTGGACCGTCGCGCGCTCGCTGCCCGAGGCCGAGCCCGTCGGGCCCGCCGGGGACGGTCTGCGGTCCGAGTGCGACCAACCCGGCCGCGAGGTCGAGGTGTTCGCGCTGTGCGCGGACGAGGAGCCCGAGTCCGTGGGGCGGCTGGCGGCAGCCGTGGCCACCGCGCGGCAGGTCACCTGGCTCACGGTGCCGACGCTGCGCCGGGACGCCGTCGAAGCCGTCGTCGGCGCCGCCGGACTGGAGCTGGTCCAGCGGTCCGAGTGGTTCATGACGACCGATCTGACCGAGCACCCGCGGCACGCGCCCGCCGCCCCGTACGAGCGCGAGGTGCGCACGGACGGGCCGGTCACGGTCGTCTCCCTCCACGACCGCGCCGGAGAGGTGGCGGCGCGCGGCACGATCGCCGTGGTCGGCGGCGACGCGATCGCCGATCGCATCGAGACGGAGGCGGCGCACCGCCGACGCGGCCTGGGCCGCGCCGTGATGAGCGCGCTGGCGGAGGCCGCGGTGTCCCAGGGCGCCCGCACCGGTCTCCTGATCGCCAGCCAGGAAGGCCGGCGCCTCTACTCCGCCCTCGGCTGGCACCACGAGGCCGACGTCCTGATCGCCCGGGGCCCCGTCGGGCGATCACCGGACGCGGGCTGAGCCGGCTCACCCGGAGGCCGCCTCCCCACCCCCGCTCCCCACCCCTGCTCTCCGCCCTCTCACCACCCGGCGCTCCGGGGTGAGGCCATCGTTCCTTCCCGGTCACTCGGCGGCACAGGGCGGAAACCCGGTGTCCCTACCTTCGGTGGTCCGTTGGTCGGTGTACTGGGCGTACTGGGAGGCGGCATGGCCGGCAGGCGTTGGATCGAGCACTGGGACCCGGAGGACGAGGCGTTCTGGGCGGCGACGGGGGAGCGGATCGCCCGCCGGAACCTTTTCTTCTCCGTGCTCTGCGAGCACATCGGGTTCTCGGTGTGGACCCTGTGGTCCGTGCTCGTCCTGTTCATGGGGCCCGAGTACGGGCTGAGCCCCGCCGACAAGTTCCTGCTCACCTCGATGGTGACGCTGGTCGGGGCGGTCGTACGGGTGCCGTACACCTTCGCCGTCGCCCTGTTCGGCGGCCGCAACTGGACGATCGTCTCGGCGGGGCTGCTGCTCGTGCCGATGGTGGCCGCGTTCGTCGTGATGGAGCCGGGGACCTCCTTCGCCACCTTCCTGTGGGTCGGGTTGCTCGCGGGTGTCGGCGGCGGCAACTTCGCCTCCTCGATGACCAACATCAACGCCTTCTTCCCGATGCGGAAGAAGGGTTGGGCGCTCGGCCTCAACGCCGGCGGCGGCAACGTGGGCGTGCCCGTCATCCAGCTCGCCGCGCTCGCCGTGATCGGCGCGAGCGGCGGCCCGCGCGTGCTGCTGGGGATCTACATCCCGCTGGTCGTCGCCGCCGCCGTACTGGCCGCGCTGTTCATGGACAACCTCGCCACCGTGAAGAACGACACCGGCGCGGCCGTGGACGCGGCGAAGGACCCGCACACCTGGATCATGGCGTTCCTGTACGTGGGGACCTTCGGGTCGTTCATCGGCTACAGCTTCGCCTTCGGACAGGTGCTGACCGGCCAGTTCGGCAGGACCCCGCTCCAGGCCGCCTGCCTCACCTTCATCGGGCCGCTGCTCGGCTCACTGATCCGGCCCGTGGGCGGCCGGCTCGCCGACCGGTACGGCGGGGCGCGGATCACCCTGTGGAACTTCGTCGCCATGGCCGCCGCGACCGCCGCCCTGATCGCCGCCGGGATGCGGGGGTCGCTGCCGCTGTTCGTGGCCGTGTTCGTGGTGCTGTTCGTGCTCAGCGGGCTCGGCAACGGGTCGACGTACAAGATGGTGCCCGGGATCTTCCAGGCCAGGGCCCTCGCGCGCGGGCTCGAGGGCGAGGCGGCAGCGGCGCAGGCGCGGCGGCTGTCCGGGGCCGCGATGGGCCTGATCGGGGCGGTGGGCGCGCTCGGCGGCGTCGGGATCAACCTGGCCTTCCGGCAGTCCTTCCTCACCCGGGGCACGGGGACCTCGGCGTTCGTCGCCTTCCTCGTCTTCTACGGCGCGGCCTTCGTGGTCACGTACGCCGTATACCTTCGCCGTCCGGGCGGTGAGCGGGTGGTGACCGGTCCCGCCGCGGTCGGGGCCGAGCCGCGGCTCAGCCATGCCGAGGTGTGACGTAACACTGGTGACATGCCGGCGAACCGAGCCCGTCACGCGGCGTTGACAGGCTCGGTCGCCGGGACGGAACGGAACCGGACGTACGACGAGTCGAGCGCGGGACGAGAGCCATGGGCGAGGACGAGGAACAGCAGCGAGCCGGGTGCGGGCCCCTGGCCGGGTTCACCGTGGGGGTGACGGCCGCGCGCCGCGCCGACGAACTGGGTGCGCTGCTGAAGCGGCGCGGCGCGTCGGTCGTGCACGCGCCCGCCCTGCGCATCGTGCCGCTGGCCGACGACGGCGAACTCCTCGCCGCCACCAAGGAGATCATCGGCCGCACCCCGGACATCGTGGTCGCCACCACCGCGATCGGCTTCCGCGGGTGGGTGGAGGCGGCGGACGGCTGGGGGCTCGGCGAGGCGCTGCTGGGCCGGCTGCGCGAGGCCGAACTGCTGGCGCGCGGCCCCAAGGTGAAGGGCGCGATCCGGGCGGCCGGGCTGACCGAGGAGTGGTCGCCGTCCTCGGAGTCGCTGGCCGAGGTGCTGGACCGGCTGCTGGAGGAGGGCGTCGGCGGGCGGCGGGTGGCCGTGCAGCTGCACGGGGAGCCGCTGCCGGGATTCGTGGAGGCACTGCGCGCCGGGGGAGCGGAGGTCGTGCCGGTGCCGGTGTACCGGTGGCTGCCGCCCGAGGACCCCGCGCCGTTGGACCGGCTGCTGGACGCGGCCGTCTCGCAGGGCCTGGACGCCGTCACCTTCACCAGCGCGCCGGCCGCCGCGTCGCTGCTGGCGCGGGCGGAGGAACGGGGCCTGCTGGACGAGCTGTTGGCCGTGCTGGGCCGGGACGTGCTGGCCGCGTGCGTCGGGCCGGTCACCGCCGTGGCGTTGCAGGCGCGCGGGGTGAGGACCGTGCAGCCGGAACGCTTCCGGCTCGGCCCGCTGGTGCAGTTGCTGTGCCAGGAACTGCCGGGGCGGGCCCGGGTGCTGCCCGTCGCCGGGCACCGGGTGGAGATCCGCGGGCACGCGGCCCTGGTGGACGGCGACCTCAGGCCGGTGCCGCCGGCCGGGATGGCGCTGCTGCGGGCGCTGGCCCGCCGGCCGGGCTGGGTGGTCGGCCGCGGCGAGCTGCTGCGCGCGCTGCCGGGCGCGGGGCGCGACGAGCACGCGGTCGAGACGGCCATGGCCCGCCTCCGCACGTCCCTCGGCGCCCCGAAGCTGATCCAGACGGTGGTGAAGCGCGGCTATCGCCTCGCCCTGGACCCGGCGAGCGACGCGAAGTACGCGGACGGGGGCGGCTGAGCCCGGGTGCGCCCCCGGCAGGGTGCGCGTGCCGCCGGGTGCGGGTCCTGACGGGTGCGCGGGCGGGGTCCGCCACCGTCCGGGCGGAGATCCTTGCCCCCGCGGGCCGCACCGCGTATCCGTGCCCCCGGCGCGACCGCGTCCACGCCGGCGTACGGGGCCTGTCGACCAGGCCGGGGCCCGCGTCGCCGCGCGGCGGTGGCGGTCCTTGCCCGACGCGGGGCTTCCGGCCGTACCCCGGGGCGGGCACTGTGGAGGGGGGTGCTCCTCTCGGCTCCCCGACGGTTCCTGCCTAGGCGGTGACAGGCACATGGCACTGGGTACGGCCACGGTCCCCTACGAGCCGCGTTTCGACACCGGGCGGATCTGCCTGGACCTCCTCTCCACCAGCCATCCCGGCGAGCGGCTGGACTCCCTCATGCCGCTGCGCGCCTGGATCGCGGGGTCCGGGCTGGTCCCGCCGGGCACCCCGCTCGCGCACGCCGACCCCTCCTGGCCCGCCGCGTTCCGCGAACTGCGCGGGGACGTCAGGCGGTTGGTGCGCGGGCACCTCGCGGTGACGGGCGCGGGCGCGCGGGCGTACGGATCGGGGGACGAACCGCGCTCGTACGCGTCCGGCGGCGATTCGGGGTCGTACCCGCCCGGCGGCGACCCCCGCGCCTACCGTCTCGCGCTCGACCGCGTCAACGACGCCGCCCGTCTCGCCCCGCCCGCGCCGCGTGCCGTGCCCGGTGAGGGCGGCCTCCTGCTGCGGGTGCTGGCCGGGCCGCCGGGGTGTGCCGCGCTGCTCGCGGTCGTCGCCCGGGACGCGGTCGAGCTGCTCACCGACCCCGTGGCCCGGAGCGCCCTGCGCGAGTGCGCCGGCGACGACTGCCCGATCGTGTACCTGGACACCTCCCGCGGGCGCCGGCGCCGCTGGTGCTCCAGCGAGGTCTGCGGCAACCGCGAGCGCGTCGCCCGCCACCGCCGCCGCACGGCGGGTACGGCGGCCGGGGCCCGTACCCGCCCCGCCTGAGCGACGCCGACGCCCCGCACCCGGCCCACTCGGTCCCTGTGATGCGCGCCACGCGGCGTTTCGGTCCGGTTTTCAACGGGCAGCGCCCACCCGCCCCCGCCATGGCGGAAATGTGAAGGCGGCGCGGGGGAAAAGTGCGCTCATGTCCCGCCTCGTCGCCCCGGCCCGCAGAAATCCGTCGCCCTCCTTTGAACACGCCGCCGCTCACGTCCGTACCCGACGGCGAGCGACCGACTGGGGGAACCCCCGGACACCGGAGGTGGGCGTGCGCAAGGATGCGGCCGTGGCCAATGAACGTGGAGCGAGGGCCCGACATCGCATGTCCTCACAGCCCTCGGAACCTGACGAGGAGCTGATGCGTGCGCTGTACCGAGAGCACGCCGGACCCTTGCTCGCTTACGTTCTCAGGCTGGTCGCCGGTGACCGGCAGCGTGCCGAGGACGTCGTCCAGGAGACGCTCATCCGTGCCTGGAAGAACGCCGGCCAGCTCAATCGAGCGACCGGTTCCGTCCGCCCCTGGCTGGTGACGGTCGCCCGGCGCATCGTCATCGACGGCCATCGCAGCCGGCAGGCCCGGCCGCAGGAGGTCGATCCGTCGCCGCTGGAGGTCATCCCCGCGGAGGACGAGATCGACAAAGCGCTGTGGCTGATGACCCTGTCGGACGCACTCGACGACCTGACCCCGGCCCACCGGGAGGTGCTCGTCGAGACGTACTTCAAAGGGCGTACGGTCAATGAGGCGGCCGAGACGCTGGGCATCCCCAGCGGCACCGTCCGCTCCCGGGTGTTCTACGCCCTGCGTTCGATGAAGCTGGCTCTGGAGGAGCGGGGGGTGACGGCGTGATGAGCGGGTACGGGGGACATCAGGGATTCGGCACAGGTGGTTCGGGTATGTCTGGCTCCATGGGCTCCACGCAGGGATCACCGGCCCCGAACGAGCACGAGACCGTCGGCGCCTACGCCCTCGGGATCCTCGACGACGCCGAGGCCACCGCCTTCGAGGCCCATCTCGCCAGCTGCGAGTGGTGCGCCCAGCAGCTGGACGAACTCGCCGGCATGGAACCGATGCTGGCCGCGCTCGCGGACCTGCCCGGCTCCGGCACGCCCGCGATCGGCGAGTCCCTGTCGGCCAGGCCCAGCCCGCGGCTGGTGGAGAAGCTCGTGGACGAGGTCTCCGAGCGGCGGGCCCGCAAGCGGCGCAGGTCCTTCTACCTGGTCGCCGCGGCGGCCGCGCTGATCGTCGGCGGGCCGCTCACGGTGTACGCCGTCGGCGGCTCGGACGGCGGCGGGAACGCCACCGTGGCCGCGAGCCCCGCCAAGGCCGCCTTCCAGGCGATGCCGGACAAGGTGACGGCGACCGACCCGGTCACGCACGCCACCGCAACCGTCGCCCTGGAGAAGAAGGACTGGGGCACGAACGCCGTGCTGGAGCTGAAGAACGTCACCGGTCCCGAGCGCTGTTCGCTCATCGCCGTCGGCAAGAACGGCGAACGCGAGACGATCACCTCGTGGTCCGTGCCGAACTGGGGCTACGGCCTGCCGAACGCCAAGACGGAGGAGGCCAAGAGCCCCCTGTACGTGCGCGGCGGCGCGGCCTTCGACCCCAACCAGATCGACCACTTCGAGGTGATGACCTTCGACGGCCAGAAGGTCGTCCAGGTCAAGGCCTGAGGTCTTTCCCCCCCGGATCAGCCCGGCACGGCCCGAAGGCCCTGGGGGCCTGGGGGCCGAGGTCGCGGCGCGGGAGCCGGGGGAGAGGCCGAGAGGTAGGGCCGGTGCGGCGCATTCCGCCGCGCCGGCCTCGGCGCAAGCCGGGTCCGGCTTCCGCCGGTGGGTCCCCTTCGCGTACGGTTGACGGCTGCCCAGCACGTCAGAAGGGGGCCCGGTGGCCGCTCAGGCTCAACAGGATTCCGCGGTCGAATCGGTTCACGACGCGGTGGCCGGCGCGGTGCGCGACACGGCGCGCGACGCCGAGGCCGACTCCGTGCGCGACCGAGAGATCAGCGGGGAACAGGAACACCTGGACCGGGTGTACCGGCGGCTCGAGGAGAAGATCCACGAGGCCGAGTTCCTCATGCACGACGCGGCCCGGCGCGGCCAGGTCGGCACGCCCGGCGCACTGGCCGAGCGCGACGCCCAGGTCTTCCGGGCCGGCGTCCACCTCAACCGGCTGAACAACGAGTTCGAGGACTTCCTCTTCGGCCGTATCGACCTGCTGCTCGGCAAGGACGGCAAGAAGGGGCCCGACGGCGCGTACACCGCGGTCGAGCCGGCCGAGGGCGCGGTGCGCCCCGACGGCACCGCCGACATCGCCGAGACCCTGCACATCGGGCGGATCGGCGTGCTCGACGCGGAGTACGCGCCGCTGGTCATCGACTGGCGCGCGCCGGCCGCCGCGCCGTTCTACCGCTCCACCCCGGTCGATCCCGGCCGGGTGGTGCGCCGCCGGGTCGTCCGCTCCAAGGGGCGGCGCGTCCTCGGCGTCGAGGACGATCTGATGCGGCCCGAGCTGACCGCCTTCCTGGACGGGCGGGAGCTGGCCGTCGTCGGCGACGGCGCGCTGATGGCCGCGCTCGGCCGGGCCCGCAGCCACTCCATGCGCGACATCGTCGCCTCCATCCAGGCCGAGCAGGACCTCGTCATCCGCGCCCCCGCCTCCTCCGTGACGTACGTCGAGGGCGGTCCGGGCACCGGCAAGACGGCGGTCGCGCTGCACCGGGCCGCCTATCTGCTCTACCAGGACCGGCGCCGGTACGCGGGCGGCATCCTGATCGTCTCGCCGACGCCGCTGCTGGTGTCGTACACCGAGGGCGTACTGCCCTCGCTCGGCGAGGAGGGCCAGGTCGCCATCCGGGCCATCGGCTCGCTGGTCGACGGCGCCGAGGCCACCCTGTACGACGCCCCGTCCGTGGCCCGCGCCAAGGGGTCCTCGCGGATGCTGAAGGTGCTGCGCAAGGCGGCGCGGGGCGCGCTGGAGCTGGGCGCGGCGGGAGCGGTCACCGGTGCCGGTGCCCGTACCGGCTCCGGTCCGGGTACGGGTTCCGGGGCGGGCGCCGCCGGGCAGCTCGCCTTCGGCGACGACGCCGACGGCGACGTGGCGCCGCAGGCGCCCGCCGGGCCGCCGGCCCGGCTGCGGGTGGTCGCCTTCGGGCGGCGGCTGGAGCTGGAGGCGCCCGAACTGGACCAGGTCCGGCGCACCGCCCTCGGCGGCACCGCGCCGGTGAATCTGCTGCGCCCGCGCGCCCGCAAGCTGCTGCTGGACGCGCTGTGGGAGAAGTCCGGCGCGGCCGGGCGGCACAGCGACCCGGAGCTGGCCGCCGAACTGCGCTCCTCCTTCGACGAGGACGTGACGAGCGAGGACTCCTTCATCGCGTTCCTCGACGCCTGGTGGCCCGAGCTGACACCGCGCGGCGTGCTGGCGGCCATGGCCGACGAGCGGCGGCTCGGCCGGTGGGCGCGCCGCGTCCTCAACCCGGGCGAGGTGCGCAAGGTCGCTCGCTCGCTGAGGCGGGACGGCTACTCGGTGCACGACATCGCGATGCTGGACGAGCTCCAGGCGATCCTGGGCGCCCCGGCCCGGCCGCGCAGGAAGCGCGAGCTGGACCCGCTGGACCAGCTCACCGGCCTGGAGGAGCTGATGCCGGTGCGCGAGGAGTCGCAGCGCGAGCGGGCCGAGCGGCTGGCGCAGGAGCGCGTGGAGTACGCGCACGTCATCGTGGACGAGGCGCAGGACCTCACGCCGCTGCAGTGGCGGATGGTCGGCCGCCGCGGCCGGCACGCCACCTGGACGGTGGTGGGCGATCCCGCGCAGTCCTCCTGGTCCGACCCGGACGAGGCGGCCGAGGCCCGCGACGAGGCGCTGGGCACCCGGCTGCCGGGCTCCGCGCACGCGGGCGCGGCGAGCCGTTCGTCCCGCGCCCGGCGTTTCGAGCTGACGGTGAACTACCGCAACCCGGCCGAGATCGCCGATCTCGCCGCGAAGGTGCTCGCCCTGGCCATGCCGGGCGCCAAGTCGCCGTCGGCGGTGCGCTCGACGGGGCTGAAGCCGCGCTTCGCGGTGGTGGTGGGCTCGCTGGGCGCCACCGTGCGCGCGGAGGCCGAGGCGCTGCTGGAGCGGGTGGAGGGCACGGTCGGCGTGGTCGTCGCCATGAACCGGCGCGAGGAGGCCCGGCGCTGGCTGGCCGGGCTCGGCGAGCGGGTGGTGGCGCTGGGCAGCCTGGAGGCCAAGGGCCTGGAGTACGACGCGACGCTGGTCGTCTCGCCGGCGGAGATCGCCGACGAGTCCCCGGCCGGCCTGCGCGTCCTCTACGTCGCCCTGACCCGTGCCACCCAGCAGCTGACGGTGGTGGCGGGCGAGCGCGACGAGCCGGACGCGAGCGGGGTGCCGGACCTGCTGCGGGACTGAGGGCGGGGGCGTCCGCACGGGCGGAATCCTGTGAACCTCGCCGCGGGGAATGGTCTTTCCCGATCCGTTTGTTAGCCTGGACGTGACACCGGCTCGATCCAAGCCCCCGGGCCCAACCTTCGTCGCTACGAGCGACCACTTGCCGCGAGGCGAGCATGGCGGGTCGGTGTCATAAGCCTCGAAGAGGCCCGCGTCGCATCTGATGTGACGTGGGCCTCTTTTCTTGCTTCCGCACCTACCGCCGTCCGGCCAACTCTCGTATGGTGGAATCCACTTTCCGAAAACGGCACCCCTCGGTGAACGCAAAGACCGCAACCCGGGGCGACTACCACGTACTCAGCGGTAGGTGCGACGATCGGACGGCACAACTCGCGACACGGTGAAAGCAGAGGAAGTCGGCCATGGCAACGGCGCCCAGCGTCTCCTACTCGATGACCATCCGGCTGGAGGTGCCCGCGAGCGGAACCGCCGTCTCGCAGCTCACCACCGCCGTGGAGTCCTCCGGAGGCTCGGTGACCGGCCTCGACGTCACCGCGTCCGGCCACGAGAAGCTCCGTATCGACGTCACCATCGCGGCCACCTCCACCGCGCACGCCGACGAGATCGTCAGCAAGCTGCGCGGCATCGAGGGCGTCACGCTCGGCAAGGTCTCCGACCGTACGTTCCTGATGCACCTCGGCGGCAAGATCGAGATGGCGTCCAAGCACCCCATCCGCAACCGCGACGACCTCTCCATGGTCTACACGCCGGGTGTGGCCCGGGTCTGCATGGCCATCGCCGAGAACCCCGAGGACGCCCGCCGCCTCACCATCAAGCGCAACTCCGTTGCGGTCGTGACGGACGGCTCCGCCGTACTCGGCCTCGGCAACATCGGCCCCAAGGCCGCGCTGCCCGTCATGGAGGGCAAGGCGGCCCTGTTCAAGCGGTTCGCCGGCATCGACGCCTGGCCGATCTGCCTGGACACCCAGGACACCGACGCGATCGTGGAGATCGTCAAGGCGATCGCCCCCGGGTTCGCCGGCATCAACCTCGAGGACATCTCCGCGCCCCGCTGCTTCGAGATCGAGGCCCGGCTGCGCGAGGCCCTGGACATCCCCGTCTTCCACGACGACCAGCACGGCACCGCGATCGTGGTGCTCGCCGCCCTCACCAACGCCCTGCGCGTGGTCGGCAAGCCCATCGAGAACGTCCGGGTCGTGATGTCCGGCGCCGGCGCCGCCGGCACCGCCATCCTCAAGCTGCTGATCGCCGCGGGCGTGAAGAACGCCGTCGTCGCCGACATCCACGGCGTCGTGCACGCCGGCCGCGAGGACCTGGTGGACGCCGCCCCCGAGTCGGCGCTGCGCTGGATCGCCGACAACACCAACCCGGAGAACCTCACCGGCACGCTGAAGGAGGCCGTGCGCGGCGCGGACGTCTTCATCGGCGTCTCCGCCCCGAACGTCCTCGACGGCGACGACGTGGCCGCGATGGCCGACGGCGCCATCGTGTTCGCGCTCGCGAACCCCGACCCCGAGGTGGACCCGGCAATCGCCCGTCAGACGGCGGCAGTTGTGGCCACCGGCCGCTCCGACTTCCCCAACCAGATCAACAACGTGCTGGTCTTCCCGGGCGTCTTCCGCGGCCTGCTGGACGCGCAGTCCCGCACCGTCAACACCGAGATGATGCTCGCCGCCGCGCAGGCCCTGGCCGACGTGGTGACCGAGGACGAGCTGAACCCGAACTACATCATCCCGAGCGTCTTCAACGACAAGGTCGCCGGCGCCGTCGCCGGAGCGGTGCGCGACGCCGCCAAGGCGGCCGGTGCGACGGCCGGCGGCAGCTCCTCCGGCGTCTGACGCCCACGGACGGCCGACGGCGACCGCCGACGATCGCCGGCGCCGCCGACGGCCGCCGGCGGAAGGCCGCCGGGGAGCCCCGGTGCGGGGCGTGAGCCCTGCGGTGCGCCCGCGCACCCCGCGCCCGCGCCGGGCGTGATGATCGCCACGGTGCGCCCGGATCCGGCGCGTCGGGGGCGGCGCTGTCAGTGCCGCCCCCTATCGTGATCGGCCAGGCCCTGTCGCAGGCCCCTTTTCGTGTGACTCCCAAGGGTGTTCTCACGACTCCTGGGGGTGCCGGATTGGCTTTCCCGCCGCAGGTGGGGGCAGGATGCCTCCCTGGGCGCGAGGGTCTGACGAGGGACCCGGGTCCGGGGACCCACCAGGACCCTGGCAGCATCGGCTTGGCTGGCCCAACATGCGGCTCCGCCGCGTGGCACGCCTCAATGGCAAGAAGAACACGGGAGTAAGAACATGAACCGCAGTGAGCTGGTGGCCGCGCTGGCCGACCGCGCCGAGGTGACCCGCAAGGACGCCGACGCCGTGCTGGCCGCGTTCGCCGACGTCGTCGGCGACATCGTCTCCAAGGGGGACGAGAAGGTCACCATCCCTGGCTTCCTCACCTTCGAGCGCACCCACCGTGCCGCTCGCACCGCCCGCAACCCGCAGACCGGCGAGCCGATCCAGATCCCGGCCGGCTACAGCGTGAAGGTCTCCGCGGGCAGCAAGCTCAAGGAAGCCGCCAAGGGCAAGTGACTTTGCCGTCCGTACGCCGCACGAGGGCGTACGGGGCCCGCTAGGGCCGACCACGACGTCAATGGGGCGGCCCCCTTCCCAGGGGGCCGCCCCATCGACGTACGCGCCGCTGTGAGCCGTGCCGGGGCTTCGGCGCCGGTGCGGCTCACAGTGAAGGACTGCCCGAGCGCCTGGCCCGGCAGCTCGGCCTTCGCGCCGGTCCCCACCAGCTTCTCCGTGCTGTGCTTGCCCGGGAGCGACCCCCGGGCCCCCGGCAGGGGGTTGTGTGCCGTGCCGGGGAGCGGGCGGTTCGGCCCGTTCTAGCTGAGCGCCTGGCCCGGCAGCTCGACCTTCGCCCCGAGCTCCACCAGCTTCTCCATGAAGTTCTCGTAGCCGCGGTTGATCAGGTCGATGCCGTGGACGCGGGAGGTGCCCTGCGCCGCGAGCGCCGCGATCAGGTACGAGAAGCCGCCGCGCAGGTCCGGGATGACCAGGTCCGCGCCCTGCAGCCGGGTCGGGCCGGAGACGACCGCCGAGTGCAGGAAGTTGCGCTGGCCGAAGCGGCAGTCGGAGCCGCCCAGGCACTCGCGGTAGAGCTGGATGTGCGCGCCCATCTGGTTCAGCGCGGAGGTGAAGCCGAGCCGGGACTCGTAGACCGTCTCGTGGATGATCGACAGGCCGGTCGCCTGGGTGAGCGCCACCACCAGCGGCTGCTGCCAGTCGGTCTGGAAGCCGGGGTGCACGTCCGTCTCCAGCGCGATCGACTTCAGCTGGCCGCCCGGGTGCCAGAAGCGGATGCCCTCGTCGTCGATCTGGAAGGCGCCGCCCACCTTCCGGTAGGTGTTCAGGAACGTCATCATCGAGCGCTGCTGCGCGCCGCGCACGTAGATGTCGCCCTCGGTGGCCAGCGCCGCCGACGCCCAGGACGCGGCCTCCAGCCGGTCCGCGAGCGCGCGGTGGGTGTAGCCGCCGAGCTTGTCCACACCGGTGATGCGGATCGTGCGGTCGGTGTCCATCGCGATGATCGCGCCCATCTTCTGCAGTACGCAGATGAGGTCCTCGATCTCCGGCTCGACGGCCGCGTTGGACAACTCCGTGACGCCCTCGGCCAGTACGGCCGTCAGCAGCACCTGCTCGGTCGCGCCGACCGACGGGTAGGGCAGCCGGATCTTGGTGCCGCGCAGCCGCTGCGGCGCCTCCAGGTACTGGCCGTCCGCCCGCTTCTCGATCGTCGCGCCGAACTGCCGCAGCACGTCGAAGTGGAAGTCGATGGGCCGGCCGCCGATGTCGCAGCCGCCCAGGCCGGGGATGAAGGCGTGGCCGAGGCGGTGCAGCAGCGGGCCGCAGAAGAGGATCGGGATGCGGCTGGAGCCCGCGTGGGCATCGATGTCAGCCACGTTGGCGCTCTCCACCCGGGTCGGGTCGAGCACCAGCTCGCCCGGCTCCTCGCCCGGCCGGACCGTCACGCCGTGCAGTTGCAGCAGGCCGCGGACGACACGGACGTCACGGATGTCCGGAACGTTGCGCAGTCTGCTCGGCTCGCTGCCCAGCAGAGCGGCGACCATGGCCTTCGGCACGAGGTTCTTCGCACCGCGGACACGGATCTCGCCCTCCAGCGGGGTTCCGCCATGGACAAGCAGGACATCGTCGTTGACGCTCATGTATCTCGCGTTCCGATGAGTTGGGCAGGGGCCGGCCGATCACATAGGTCAGGGGCCGGAGAGACAGAGTAATCGCCGCGCACCCCCCTGAAGTAAGCCCGAGGACCGCCCGGGTACGTCATGGCTGTGTCACAACACGAACCGTGCCAGACCGGGCACATGGGGTCACCGGTCCGGCCGTGCGCCACACCACGCTCCCATACCCCCGCGGGCTGCTCTCACTCCGCCGGCCCGATTGCCTCCCCACGCCGGGGGAAGATGCGGGATCATGTCTGGCATGACCGAGGTGTCCTCGCTCACAGGACGGCTGCTCGTGGCCACGCCCGCCCTGGCGGACCCGAACTTCGACCGCGCGGTGGTGCTCCTCCTCGACCACGACGAGGAGGGCTCCCTGGGCGTGGTCCTCAATCGCCCCACCCCCGTGGACGTGGGCGACATCCTGGAGGGCTGGGCGGATCTCGCGGGGGAGCCCGGCGTCGTCTTCCAGGGCGGCCCGGTGTCGCTGGACTCGGCGCTCGGCGTCGCCGTCATCCCCGGCGACGGCCCCGGCGAGCGCGCCCCGCTGGGCTGGCGCCGGGTGTACGGCGCGATCGGCCTCATCGACCTGGAGGCCCCGCCCGAGCTGCTGGCCTCCGCTCTCGGATCGTTGCGGATCTTCGCCGGGTACGCGGGCTGGGGACCGGGCCAGCTGGAGGACGAACTGGCCGAGGGCGCGTGGTACGTCGTGGAGTCCGAGCCCGGCGACGTCTCCTCGCCGGCGCCCGAACGGCTGTGGCGGGAGGTGCTGCGCCGCCAGCGCAACGAGCTGGCGATGGTCGCCACGTATCCGGACGACCCGTCGCTCAACTGATACGCGCCGGTTTCAGTACCCTTTCCGTATGAGCACTCTCGAGCCCGAGCGCGGGACTGGTACGGGGACCCTCGTAGAGCCGACGCCGCAGGTGTCCCACGGCGACGGCGACCACGAGCGCTTCGCCCACTACGTCCAGAAGGACAAGATCATGGCGAGCGCCCTGGACGGGACGCCCGTCGTGGCGCTGTGCGGCAAGGTGTGGGTGCCCGGCCGTGACCCGAAGAAGTACCCGGTCTGTCCGCTCTGCAAGGAGATCTACGAGTCCATGAGCGGCGGCGGCGACGAGGGCAAGGGCGGCGACAAGTAGCCGCGACGCGGCCGCGCACGCGACACGACGCCGCTCCGAGAGTGGTCCAGACCTTTTGGTCCAGACCTCTTGTGGGCGGCGTCGGCAGTCCCTAGGCTCCCACCGTGGCCCAGGACGAGTTCACGGACGATGTCATTCCGGCGCCGCGCGTCACCGCCGCCCTGAGGGACGGCACGGCGGTGCTCGACGCGGACACCACCCTGTGGGCCGGCCCCGGCACGGCCACCGCCGAACGCTGGCTGCGCGGCACCCTCGGCGCCGCGCTCGGCCTGCCGCTCGCCCCCGCCCCCTCCGCGGACTCGCCGAACCGCGTACGGCTGCGCGTGGACGACACGCTGGAGCCCGAGGGGTACCGGCTCCTCGTCGCCGGGACCGGCGTCGAGATCGCGGGCGGCGACGCGGCCGGCGTCTTCTGGGGCGCGCAGACCCTGCGCCAGCTGCTCGGCCCGGACGCCTTCCGGCGCGCCCCCGTACGCCCCGGCGTGCCCCGCGCGATCCCGCCGCAGGCCATCGACGACGCGCCCCGCTTCCGCTGGCGCGGCCTGCTGCTCGACGTGGCCCGGCACTTCCTGCCGAAGGACGGCGTGCTGCGCTACCTCGACCTGATGGCCGCGCACAAACTCAACGTCCTGCACCTGCACCTGACGGACGATCAGGGCTGGCGCGTCGAGATCGAGCGCTACCCGGAGCTGACCGGGACCGGCTCCTGGCGCGCCCGGACGAAACTCGGCCACCGGCTGTCCTCGCGGTGGGAGGAGAAGCCGCACGGCGGTCACTACACCCAGGACGACCTGCGCGAGATCGTCGCCTACGCCGCCGAGCGGCACATCTCCGTCGTCCCGGAGATCGACCTGCCCGGCCACTCCCAGGCCGCCATCGCCGCCTACCCCGAACTCGGCAACACCGACGTCGTCGACACCGCCGCCCTCACCGTCTGGGACGACTGGGGGATCAACCCCAACGTGCTCGCCCCCACCGAGGACGTCCTGCGCTTCTACGAAGGCGTGTTGGAGGAGGTCCTCGACGTCTTCCCGGCGGACGCGGGCGAGTTCGCGCCGTTCGTGCACATCGGCGGCGACGAGTGCCCCAAGGACCAGTGGCGCGCCTCGCCCACCGCCCAGGCCCGCATCCGGGAACTCGGGGTGGCCGGCGAGGACGGTCTCCAGGCCTGGTTCATCGGCCACTTCGACGCGTGGCTCGCCGCGCGCGGACGCCGGCTCATCGGCTGGGACGAGATCCTGGAGGGCGGCCTCGCCAAGGGCGCCGCCGTGTCCTCCTGGCGCGGTTACGCGGGCGGGATCGCCGCCGCGCGAGCCGGCCACGACGTGGTCATGTGCCCCGAGCAGTACGTGTACTTGGACCACCGCCAGGCGCCGGGCGAGGACGAGCCCGTGCCGATCGGCTTCGTGCGCACCCTGGAGGACGTCTACCGGTTCGAGCCGGTTCCCGCCGGACTCGACGCGGAGGCCGCCGCGCACGTCCTCGGCGCCCAGGCCAACGTCTGGTCCGAAGTGCTGGAGAACCAGGCCCGCGTGGACTACCAGGCCTTCCCCCGCCTGGCCGCCTTCGCCGAGGTCGCCTGGAGCGCGCTGCCCGCCCCGGAGGAACGGGACTTCGCCCGGTTCGAACGCCGGATGACCGCCCACTACCGCCGCCTGGACGCCCTCGGCGTCGGCTACCGCCCGCCCGCCGGCCCCCACCCCTGGCAGCGCCGCCCCGGCGTCCTCGGCCGGCCCCTGGACGGACCGCCGCCGCAGCGGTAGCCGGACCTCGCGGCGACCGATCGGCCGCCGGCCCTCGGCCGGACGCCGGACCGCCGCCGGTCCCGGGCCGGGCGGAGGTGCGGTGACCGGAGGCGGCCGCCCGCCCGAACTGGCGGCCAGGATCGAACTGGCGCTGGAAAAAGCACCGCAAGGGTCAGCGAAGGGCGCTGATTCGCCCGCACCGGTGATGCCGTGGCAAAACGGTCCATGTCCCCGATGAGGTGGGCGATCCGCGCGTGACGGACCCGTGTCCGCGAGCCCTGCGAAGATGTGCCAGAGTTGCCACGTCCGCCCTGTCAGGTCGTACCGTACGGCAACACAGGCGGGACCAGTGGGGGCAGCGGGAAGGGGCAGCCGGTTTGACCACGCACGCACCGCGGACGGCGCAGGCCGTCACGTTGCCCACGACGCTGGACGAGGCCGTGGCGGCGCTCACCGCCATGCCCGCGGCCGTGCCCGTGGCCGGCGGCACCGACCTCATGGCCGCCGTCAACTCCGGTCAGCTCAGGCCCGCCGCGCTGGTCGGCCTCGGCCGGATCAGCGAGATCCGCGGCTGGCAGTACCAGGACGGCCACGGACTGCTCGGCGCCGGCCTCACCCACGCCCGCATGGGCCGCCCCGACTTCGCCGCGCTGATCCCGGCGCTCGCCGCCGCCGCGCGCGCCGCCGGACCGCCGCACATCCGCAACGCCGGCACCCTCGGCGGCAACATCGCCTCGGCCGCCCCCACCGGGGACGCGCTGCCGGTGCTGGCCGCCCTGGAGGCCACCGTGGTCATCGCCGGGCCGGGCGGCGCCCGCCGGGAGATCCCGGTGTCGCACCTGCTGGCCGGCGTGGAGATGCTGCGCGCGGGCGAGCTGATCGGCTACGTGCGCGTACCGCTGCTGCACGCGCCCCAGGTCTTCCTGAAGGCGACCGGCCGCACCGGCCCCGGCCGCGCGATCGCCTCCGTGGCGCTGGTGCTGGACCCGGCGCGGCGCGGGGTGCGCTGCGCGGTCGGCGCCATAGCGCCGATGCCGCTCAGGCCGCTGGACGCCGAGCAGTGGGTGGCGCAGCTCATCGACTGGGACAACAACCGGGCGATCGTCCCCGAGGCGCTGAGCGCCTTCGGCGAGTACGTCGCCGCGGCCTGCATCCCGGACCCGGTCCCGGCCGCGGACGGCTCCGTGCAGCAGCTTCCGCCCGCCGTACTGCACCTGCGGCGCACCGTCGCCGCGCTGGCCCGACGAGCACTGGGGAGGGCGCTGTCGTGACCGACGACCAGCACGCGGAGGGCGCGCCCGACAGCGGCGGCCGCTGGAACCCGCTGCCGCAAGGCGACTACGACGACGGCGCCACCGCGTTCGTCAAGCTCCCCGAGGGCGGCATCGACGCCCTCCTGGCCGCCGACAGCCCGCTGGCCGCCCCCGGCCACGGCTATGTGCCGCCGCAGATAACGGTGGCCTCCGCCTCGCCCGAGGCCACCGACCCGGCGGCCACCGGCAGCTGGGCCGTGCCGGGCGCGCCCGCCGAGGGCACCCGGTGGCCCGAGGCGAACGCCCTGCCGCAGGACGGCGACGGCGGCGAGGGCGGCGACCGCTTCACCTACCGGCCGGCCGCCACCCAGCAGTGGAACTTCCAGGAAGCCCCGGGGCAGCACGACACCCAGGCCGGTCAGCCGGCCGCCCCCGGGCACGATGTGACCGGACAGTGGTCGATCCCGGTCGCCGGGGGCGAACTTCCGGACGAGTCGGGTGAGTTCACCACGTCGTCCCTGGTCCAGCAGTGGGGCGGCACCCCGCCGGCCACCCTGCCGGGCGGCGCGCCCGCACCGTGGGCGACCCAGCCGCCCGCGCAACCCTGGGACCGGCCCCAGGACCAGCACGCCGAGCACCCGGCGGGCGGATACGAGGACCGGCCGGCGGCGGACGCGTACCGGGCGGACCCCTCGGTGGCCGACCCGCACGCGGAGGAGCCGGCGCACACGCACGGCACGGACGCTCCCGCGGCGGACGCGCACCGGGCCCCCGGGCCCGCCGGCCACCTGGAGACCGAGGGGCACCCGGAATCCGCCGGACACCCGGAATCCGCCGGACACCCGGAATCCGCGCGGGCCGCCGAGCACGCTCCCGACGCCCCTGCCGCCGACGCCGGAGCGCCGGGCGCGTACGCGGGCGGGCCGGACGGACACGCGACCGACACCGGCCACGGGCAGGACGCCGGGAGCGCCGACCACGGGCGCGCCACCCCGTCCACCGACGGACACGCCGCCGCCCCCGTCGCGGGACCCGGACCCGAGGGCGCGCACCGGCACGACGGCGCGCCCGCCCACCCGCACGACGCCGCCCCCGGGTCCGGCCCCGCCGCCCCTGTCCATGAGCCCGGCGAGGCCTCCGAAGACCCCGTAGCGGCCGTCTCAGGCCCCGCTGAGCCCGAGGGGACCGCCCCCGCGCCCACGGCCCCCGAAGAGGCCGCCACGGCCGCCGGGACGGCCGGGCCCGCAGGCGGGTCCGCGTCCCCGGGGACCGAGCCGGGCGCCGAGCCGGACGCGGCCTCCGACGCCCCGGTCGCCGACGACCAGCTCGCCCCGACCCCTCAGGACGACCCACCCTCCGCGCCCCCGCAGGACGAACACCCCCTCGCCTCCTACGTGCTGCGCGTCAACGGCGCCGACCGGCCCGTCACCGAGGCCTGGATCGGCGAGTCACTGCTGTACGTGCTGCGCGAACGGCTCGGCCTCGCGGGCGCCAAGGACGGCTGCTCGCAGGGCGAGTGCGGCGCCTGCAACGTCCAGGTCGACGGCCGGCTCGTCGCCTCCTGCCTGGTGCCCGCCGTCACCGCGGCCGGCAGCGAGGTCCGTACGGTCGAGGGCCTGGCCGCCGACGGGCAGCCGTCCGACGTGCAGCGGGCGCTCGCCCGGTGCGGCGCCGTGCAGTGCGGCTTCTGCGTGCCCGGCATGGCGATGACCGTGCACGACCTGCTGGAGGGCAACCCGAACCCGACCGAGCTGGAGACCCGCCAGGCGCTGTGCGGCAACCTGTGCCGCTGCTCGGGCTACCGGGGCGTCCTGGACGCGGTCCGGGAGGTCGTCGCCGAGCGCGCCGCGGACACCGGCGAGGACGCGGCCGAACCGGACGGCGACGGGCCGCGTATTCCCCGTCAGGCGGGCCCGGGCGCCGACGCCGTCCACTCCTCGGTGTTCGACCCGCAGCAGCAGCACCCGCAGCACCCGCACGACTCCTACGGCCAGGACGGTCACGACTCCTACGGCCAGGACGGAAACGGAGGCCAGGCGTGAGCAACGAAGCCGTCGCCGCTGCCGCCACGGAGAGCGCCCCCGCGCCCGAGCCGCTGCCGCACGGCATCGGCTCCTCGCTGCCGGCCGCCGACTCCCGTGCCAAGACCGAGGGCACCTTCCCGTACGCGGCCGACCTGTGGGCCGAGGGACTGCTGTGGGCGGCGGTGCTGCGCTCGCCGCACCCGTACGCGCGCATCGTGTCCATCGACACCAGCCACGCGCGCGACATGCCCGGCGTGCGCGCCGTCGTCACCCACGAGGACGTGCCCGGCAGCCCGCTGCACGGCCGGGGCCGCGCCGACCGCCCGGTGTTCGCCTCCGAGGTGGTGCGCCACCACGGCGAGCCCATCGCGGCCGTCGCCGCCGACCACCCGGACACCGCGCGGATGGCCGCCGCCGCCGTCATCGTCGAGTACGAGGTGCTCGAACCGGTCACCGATCCCGAGCAGGCCTTCGAGGCCGAGCCGCTGCACCCGGACGGCAACCTGATCCGGCACATCCCGCTCAGGCACGGCGACCCGGAGGCGGTCGGCGAGGTCGTCGTGGAGGGCCTGTACCGCATCGGCCGCCAGGACCCGGCCCCCATCGGAGCCGAGGCCGGTCTCGCGGTGCCCCGCCCCGACGGCGGCGTCGAGCTGTACGTCGCCTCCACCGACCCGCACGCCGACCGCGACGCCCTCGCCGCCTGCTACGGCCTGGCGCCCGAGCGGGTCAAGATCGTGGTCACCGGCGTGCCCGGCGCCACCGCCGACCGCGAGGACCAGGGCTTCCAGCTGCCGCTCGGCCTGCTGGCGCTGCGCACCGGCTGCCCGGTGAAGCTGACGGCGACCCGCGAGGAGTCCTTCCTCGGCCACGCCCACCGGCACCCGACCCTGCTGCGCTACCGCCACCACGCCGACGCCGAGGGCCGGTTGGTGAAGGTCGAGGCGCAGATCCTGCTGGACGCGGGCGCCTACGCCGACACCTCCGCCGAGGCCCTGGCCGCCGCGGTCTCCTTCGCCTGCGGCCCGTACGTCGTCCCGAACGCCTTCATCGAGGGCTGGGCGGTGCGCACCAACAACCCGCCGTCGGGCCATGTGCGCGGCGAGGGCGCCATGCAGGTGTGCGCCGCCTACGAGGCGCAGATGGACAAGCTGGCCAAGAAGCTCG
The DNA here is from genome assembly GCF_040683715.1 of Streptomyces sp. NPDC093260. NCBI lineage: Bacteria > Bacillati > Actinomycetota > Actinomycetes > Kitasatosporales > Streptomycetaceae > Streptomyces > Streptomyces sp. NPDC093260. The sequence continues at coordinate 42,288 of NZ_JBFBEK010000020.1, read as the reverse complement.
GCGCGGACCCGGCCGAACTGCGGCTGCGCAACGTGCTGGCGACCGGCGACGTCCTGCCGACCGGGCAGACGGTCACCTGTCCCGCCCCGGTCGCCGAACTCCTCCAGGCCGTGCAGGAGCACCCCCTGCCGCCGCTGCCCAAGGACACCCCTGAGGACGAGTGGCTGCTGCCCGGCGGCCCTGAGGGCGCGGGCGAACCGGGCGCGGTGCGCCGGGGCGTGGGCTACGGCCTCGGCATGGTGCACATGCTCGGCGCGGAGGGCGCCGACGAGGTGTCCACGGCCACCGTGAAGGTGCACGACGGCGTCGCGACCGTGCTGTGCGCGGCCGTCGAGACCGGCCAGGGCTTCACGACGCTGGCCCGGCAGATCGTCCAGGAGACGCTGGGCATCGACGAGGTGCACGTGGCCCCGGTCGACACCGACCAGCCCCCGGCGGGCGCGGGCTGCCGCGGCCGGCACACCTGGGTGTCGGGCGGCGCGGTGGAGCGGGCGGCGAAGATGGTCCGCACCCAGCTCCTCCAGCCGCTCGCGCACAAGTTCGGCATGTCCACCGAGCTGCTCCAGATCACCGACGGCAAGATCACCTCCTACGACGGCGTGCTGTCGACCACGGTCACCGAGGCGATGGACGGCAAGGAGCTGTGGGCGACGGCGCAGTGCCGCCCGCACCCCACCGAACCGCTGGACGAGGCCGGCCAGGGCGACGCGTTCGTGGGCCTCGCCTTCTGCGCGATCCGCGCGGTGGTGGACGTGGACATCGAGATCGGTTCGGTACGGGTGGTGGAGCTGGCCGTCGCCCAGGACGTCGGCCGGGTGCTGAACCCCGCGCAGCTGGCCTCCCGGATCGAGGGCGGGGTCGCCCAGGGCGTGGGCGTCGCCCTCACCGAGAACCTGCGCACCCCGCGCGGCCTGGTACGCCACCCCGACCTCACGGGCTACGCCCTGCCCACCGCACTGGACATCCCCGACATCAAGATCGTGAAGCTGGTGGAGGAGCGGGACGTGGTGGCGCCGTTCGGCGCGAAGGCGGTCAGCGCGGTGCCCGTGGTGACCTCGCCGGCGGCGATCGCCTCCGCGGTGCGCGCCGCGACCGGACGCCCCGTCAACCGCCTCCCGATCCGGCCGCAGGCCGCGGTGGTCACCGGCGGGTGACCGGCTGTTCTCCCGGCGTTCGCGCAGGCCGGGGGCGTTGTCAGTGGTGCGGCGTAGTGTGCGGGGCAGTGGGGGCGAGGGCGGCCGCGGTCGGCCGTCGCGGCGTCCCCTGCCCGGGAGCGGCGTGGGCCCGGGCCGGTCAACCGATCCGCACGGGGGAGCGATGAGCACGACGACCTGCACCGCGACGAGGCCGCCGGCCGCCCTCGCCCCGCACGCCGTCTGCGTCTCGTACGACCCCTGCGTCTCGTACGCGTACGACCCGATCGCCGCGGGCCTGGACGACCTCCTCACCCGCGGCCCGCGCACCCCCGAGGCGGCCCCGGACCCGCTCCCGCCGGCCCCAGGCTCCCTGGCTCCGTCCCTCCGCACGCTGCTCCGCTTCACCGCGCTCGCCGAGGAACTGGCCTCCCTGCGCGCCCGGCTGGCGTCCCACGCGGTCTGCCACGGCCCGCGGGCGGCGGCCGAGGCGACCCGCCGCCTCCTGGCGGCCCTGGCGGAGGCGGCCGACGGCGGGAGCGCGCCCCACCGCAAGGCGACGGCCCTGCTCCGCCCGCTGTCCCTGACCGACCTCGCCCCGCGTCCGGGCCTGGTGCTGAGCCTCCCGCACCGCCTCCTGGCGCAGGAGTTCGGCGCAGCCGCGGTGACCCGCTTCGAGGAGATCGACTTCCCGCCCGCCCTCACCCACGAGGCGACCCGCCGCTTCCTGAGCGAGACGGGCCTGCCGGAGGACGGCCGCGTCTTCCGCCCGGCCGACCCGGCCGACGCCCCGCTGCCGACGCTCACCGAAGCCCCGCGGCCCTGCGGACTCCCGCCCGCGGCCGACCGGTTGATCCGCCTCGGCGTTCTCACCGGGGACGCGGAGGCGGTCCTGGACGGCGCCACGGGCGAGGTGTGGCTCCGGACGGCCCAGGGACCCACCCTGCACCCCCTGGCGAAGGACGTCTCCACCTTCACCTGCGCCCTCTGGCTGCTGCACGGCGAGGGCCGGGACACCGTCCCGACGACGGACGCGTACGACCGCCTGGCCCTCCTGCTGCTCCAGGCCCTGACGGCGACATCCCGCCCGCCCACGCCCCGGCCCGCCGACTGGCACTTCTGGACGAGCCTGCTGGCCGGGGAGACGACGGGCACGCCCTGACCCGGCGATGCGGCCGGCGCCACAACGAAGCGGGCGCACACGACGACGCGGGCGGCACACGTGAAGCGCACCGCCCGCATCGCTCTCGAGGCCGTGGCGGGAATTGAACCCGCGTACCTCGCTTTGCAGGCGAGTCCCTCGGCCACTCGGGCACACGGCCAGGTCGGGGAGCTGTTCGCTCGTTCCGAACTCGGTACGTCGACCGTAGGCGGCCGGGGAGGGGCGGCTCAAGGGATCGGCCGGTGGTGCAACGGGACTGCCATACGCCGTTCATGAAAGGGCGGGGAGTAAGACCCCGGCGGGTGGGACGTACGCCCGAGGTCGCAGGCAGGTTCGGGCTTCCGACAGGAGTCAAAGTCGGCGGCGGACCTTACGCTGACGGCCATGACCGTCCTCGAACCACGCGACAGAGACGTCGCGGCCGCTGCCTCCCCCGACGCCCCCGGCCCGCACAAGGAGCCCGCCGACACCGTGCTCGGCCGGGCCTACCGGGCGCTCAGCGTCGGGATCGTCTCCGTCGTGCTGCTGATCGCCTTCGAGGCGACCGCTGTCGGCACGGCGATGCCGGTCGCGGCGCGGGAACTGCACGGGGTGCCGCTGTACGCGTTCGCGTTCTCCGGGTACTTCACGACCAGCCTGTTCGGGATGGTCCTCGCCGGGCAGTGGGCGGACCGGCGCGGACCGCTCGGCGCGCTCACCGCGGGGATCGGGGCGTTCGCGGCGGGGCTGCTGCTGGCCGGGACCGCGGGCACGATGTGGGTGTTCATCCTGGGGCGCGCCGTGCAGGGACTCGGCGGCGGGCTGGTGATCGTCGCCCTGTACGTCGTCGTCGGCCGCGCCTACCCCGAGCGGCTGCGTCCGGCGATCATGGCGGCGTTCGCGGCGGCCTGGGTGGTGCCGTCGATCGTCGGCCCGCTCGCCGCGGGCGCGGTCACCGAGCACCTCGGCTGGCGCTGGGTGTTCGTCGGCATCCCGGTGCTGGTGGTGTTCCCGCTGGCGATCGCCCTGCCGCAGATACGGCGGCGGGCCTCCGGGCCGGTGGGGGAGGCGGCCGGGGATTTGGGGGAGTCGTTCGACGCGCGGCGCATCCGGCTCGCCCTCGGCATCTCGCTGGGCGCGGGGCTCCTCCAGTACGCGGCGCAGGATCTTCGCTGGATCTCCCTGCTGCCGGGGGCCGCGGGGGCCGCGCTGCTGGTTCCGGCCGTGCGGGGGCTGCTGCCGCGCGGCACCTACCGGGCGGCGCGCGGACTGCCCTCGGTGGTGCTGCTGCGCGGGGTCGCGGCCGGGTCCTTCATCGCCGCCGAGTCCTTCGTGCCGCTGATGCTGGTCACCCAGCGTGGGCTGTCACCGACGCTGGCGGGCTTCTCGCTCGCGGCCGGGGGGGCCACGTGGGCGCTCGGCTCGTGGGTGCAGTCGCGGCCGGCCGCGGGGCCGTACCGGGAGCGGCTGATGACGCTCGGGATGGTGCTGGTGGCGGCGGCGATCGCCACCGCGCCCAGCGTGCTGATCCACTCCGTGCCCGTCTGGACGGTCGCCGTCGCCTGGGGCTTCGGCTGCTTCGGCATGGGGCTGGTGGTCGCCTCCACGAGCGTGCTGCTGCTCCAGCTCTCCGCGCCCGAGGAGGCCGGCGCGAACTCCGCAGCCCTCCAGATTTCCGACGCCCTGTCCAACGTCGTCCTGCTGGCGATCGGCGGCGCGGCGTTCGCCGCCCTCGGCGGCGGCACGGTGGCCCACACGACGACCACCACATCGCCGGCCCACCCGGCCGCCTTCGCGGCGGTGTTCCTGCCGATGGCGGCGGTCGCGCTCACGGGGGCGTGGGTGACGAGGCGGTTGCACGCGCGTCCCTGAGTGGTAGGAGCAGACCGCCGAGTGGGCCGAACTGCTGGAGCGGCTCACGTGACGTCCGTCCGTCTGTCCGCCGAGGACGTCCTGGCCGTCGTCGCGCTCGCCGTCGACGACCAGGACGTCGTCGTACGGGACGCGGGACTGCTGGAGTCGGCCGTGCACCGGCCCCGGCCGCGATGTCCGGGCAACGCGTACCCCGACCTGCTGGACGAAGCGGCGGCACTCCTCCAGTCCCTGGCGGTCAACCGCCCCTTCGTCGGCGGGAACAAGCGCACCGCCCGGGCCTCCTGCGTCGTGTTCCTGACCCCGGACGACGTGCGGCTGCGTCCCGGCGTCGATGCGGCGGAACGCCTGGTCATCGCGGTCGCGACCGGCGCGGTGGACGAGGTCGAGGCGATCGGCGAGGCACTGCGGGAGCTCGCGGAGCGAGCCGTGTGAGCTGAGTCCCATCCCGCGGTCGCGCCGCGCCGTTCGCGCATCGGCACCGCCGGGCCGCCGGTAGGGTGGCCCGGTTGTCATACGTAGCCGAGCCCTCAGCACTGCGAACCGGAGACCGTGACTACCACCGCCCCCTCCTCCCACCACCTTTCGCCTGCCTTCCCCGGCCGTGCCCCCTGGGGCACCGCCAGCAAGCTGCGTGCCTGGCAGCAGGGCGCGATGGAGAAGTACATCCAGGAGCAGCCGCGCGACTTCCTCGCGGTCGCCACCCCCGGCGCCGGAAAGACCACCTTCGCGCTGACCCTGGCCTCCTGGCTGCTGCACCACCACGTCGTCCAGCAGGTGACCGTGGTCGCGCCCACCGAGCACCTGAAGAAGCAGTGGGCGGAGGCCGCCGCGCGCGTGGGCATCAAGCTGGACCCGGAGTACAGCGCGGGCCCGCTGGGGCGGGAGTACGACGGCGTCGCCGTGACGTACGCCGGCGTCGGCGTGCGCCCCATGCTGCACCGCAACCGCGTCGAGCAGCGGAAGACCCTCGTCATCCTCGACGAGATCCACCACGCCGGTGACTCCAGGTCGTGGGGCGAGGCCTGCCTGGAGGCGTTCGAGCCCGCCACCCGCCGGCTCGCCCTGACCGGCACGCCCTTCCGCTCGGACACCAACCCGATCCCCTTCGTGACCTACGAGGAGGGCCAGGACGGCATCCGCCGCTCGTCCGCCGACTACACCTACGGCTACGGCTCCGCCCTCTCCGACGGCGTCGTCCGCCCGGTCATCTTCCTCTCCTACAGCGGCAACATGCGCTGGCGCACCAAGGCCGGCGACGAGATCGAGGCCCGCCTCGGCGAGCCGATGACCAAGGACGCGGTCAGCCAGGCCTGGCGCACCGCCCTCGACCCGCGCGGCGAGTGGATGCCGGCCGTGCTGCGCGCCGCCGACCAGCGCCTGACCGAGGTCCGCAAGGGCATCCCGGACGCCGGAGCGCTCGTCATCGCCTCCGACCAGGACTCCGCCCGCGCCTACGCCAAGCTGATCCGCGAGATCACCGGCAAGGGCCCGACGGTCGTCCTGTCCGACGACGCCGGCGCCTCGAAGAAGATCGACGAGTTCAGCGCCGGCGACGACCGCTGGATGGTCGCCGTCCGTATGGTCTCCGAGGGCGTCGACGTGCCCCGCCTCGCGGTCGGGGTGTACGCGACGACCATCTCCACGCCGCTGTTCTTCGCTCAGGCCGTCGGCCGTTTCGTACGGTCCAGGCGGCGCGGCGAGACCGCCTCCGTCTTCCTGCCGACCGTCCCCGACCTGCTCACCTTCGCCAACGAGATGGAGGTCGAGCGCGACCACGCCCTCGACAGGCCGAAGAAGGAGGGCGAGGAGGACCCGTACGCCGAGTCCGAGAAGGAGATGGAGGAGGCGAACCGGGAGCAGGACGAGGACACCGGCGAGCAGGACATGCTGCCGTTCGAGGCGCTGGAGTCCGACGCCGTCTTCGACCGCGTCCTCTACGACGGCGCCGAGTTCGGCATGCAGGCCCATCCCGGCAGCGAGGAGGAGCAGGACTACCTCGGCATCCCCGGACTGCTGGAGCCCGAGCAGGTGCAGCTGCTGCTCCAGAAGCGGCAGGCCCGGCAGATCGCGCACAGCCGAAAGAAGCCGGACGACGAGGCCGATCTGCTCGAACTGCCCGCCGAGCGGCGGCCGGTGGTCACCCACAAGGAGCTGATGGAGCTGCGCAAGCAGCTCAACACCATGGTCGGCGCCTACGTCCACCAGAGCGGCAAGCCGCACGGCGTGATCCACACCGAGCTGCGCCGGGTGTGCGGCGGCCCGCCGAGCGCGGAGGCCACGGCCGGGCAACTGCGCCAGCGCATCGCCAAGGTGCAGGAGTGGGCGACGCGGATGCGGTGACGCCCCTTGCGGGGCGGGGTGTCGCGTGTGTGCGGTGCGGCCGGTCGGTGCAGGCGGCGTCCCGTGTACGGCCCGCGTCGTCCGCCGGGCCGTATGGGGACGAATGCTGGCAGGCCGGGGCCGCCCCTGCCCGGATTCTGGACGGAGACTTCCGCTCAGCGAACCGGCTTCGCTAGTGTCCCGCTACGCACACGCCCCGTGGCAGCGCCGCCGCGGAGCGCAGCCGTGAAGCGACCGAGTCCGGGACGGCCCGGACCGCCGGCCGATCGGCGGCCTCTGTCGCGCGTCACTGACGGGACTCGGTGACGCAACCGCCGCGACGGTCGCCGCCGACCTCACCACTTAAGGAGTGGGCGTCGTGACCGCGGAGACCTCCCAGACGCTCGACCGGGGCCTCAGGGTCCTCAAACTGCTGGCCGACACCGACCACGGGCTGACCGTCACCGAGCTGTCCCTGAAGCTGGGCGTGAACCGTACCGTCGTGTACCGGCTCCTGGCCACCCTGGAACAGCACGCCCTGGTCCGCCGCGATCTCGGCGGCCGGGCCCGGGTCGGACTCGGCGTGCTGCGCCTGGGCCGGCAGGTGCATCCGCTGGTGCGCGAGGCCGCCCTGCCCGCGCTGCGCTCGCTGGCCGAGGACATAGGGGCGACGGCCCATCTGACGCTGGTGGACGGGGCCGAGGCGCTGGCCGTCGCCGTGGTCGAACCGACCTGGACGGACTACCACGTCGCCTACCGGGCCGGGTTCCGCCACTCGCTGGACCGGGGCGCGGCGGGCAAGGCGATCCTGTCCGCCCGCCGCCAGCCCATGGCCGAGCCCGGCTACACCCTCACCCACGGCGAACTGGAGGCCGGCGCCTGCGGCGCGGCGGCGCCCCTGCTGGGCGTGACCGGCGTCGAGGGCAGCGTGGGCGTGGTGATGCTCGCCGACTCCGTACCCGAGCGGGTGGGCCCGAGGGTGATGGACGCGGCCCGCGAGGTGGCCGAAGCGCTGCGGTGAGCGGGCCGCCGGGCGGCGGCCGGGGCGGTGGAGTGCGCGGCGCGGCCCGTGCCGTGGCCCCGTCGCCGCTCGCGGGCGGCGACGGGCCGTGCACGGGGGTCGCGTAGATTGACCCCGTGCTCTCTCGCCTCACACGCCCCCAGGCCGTAGCCGTCTGCGCGCTGCCCGTCGTGGCCCTCCTCGCCACGGCGGCCCTCGCTCCGCTGCCGTTCTCGGTGGCGCAGCCGGGGTCCACGGCGGACGTGCTCGGGTCGTTCAAGGGCAGCCAGGTGATCACCATCTCCGGCGCGCCCGTCCGGCACACCAGCGGGCAGCTGCGGATGACGACCATCGTGGCGACCGGCCCCGACGCGCACGTCTCGCTGGGCGACGTGGTGGACGGCTGGTTCGCCACCGACCGGGCGGTCATGCCGCGCGACGCGGTCTACCCGAGCGGCGACACCGTCAAGGAGATCGAGCGGCACAACAGCGAGCAGATGAAGCAGTCCCAGGACGCGGCCACCGAGGCCGCGCTGAAGTACCTGGGGCTGAGCGGCGACAAGGACATCAAGGTGTCGCTGAAGCTCGCCGACATCGGCGGCCCCAGCGCGGGCCTGCTGTTCACCCTCGGCATCGTCGACAAGCTGCACGGCGCCGGCGACGGCGGCGACCTCACCGGCGGCCGCACCATCGCCGGTACGGGGACGATCGACGCCGACGGCACGGTGGGCGCGGTCGGCGGCGTGGCCCTCAAGACGCAGGCCGCCCGCCGCGACGGCGCCACCGTCTTCGTGGTCCCCAAGGCGGAGTGCGCCGACGCCAAGGCGGAGCTGCCGAAGGGGCTCCGGCTGATCCCGGTGACCACCCTCAAGGGCGCGGTGAACGCCCTGACGGCCCTGCGGACGGGCAAGGGCTCGATCCCGAGCTGCTAGGACCTCTCGGCTGGATCCTGCCGGGCCCGCGGGGTCTGGTGCCGCTTCCCCAAGCTCTTCGAGCAGGGGCCCCACGCGGCGCAGCCGGTCGCCTCGCCGGGTCCTCCGGTCTCGTCGGGTTGGTGGGTTCGGCTGGTTTCGTCGGTCTTTCAGGTCTCCCGGGTTCAGGCGTGGGCGAGCGTCGGCTTCGGGGCGGTGGCCAGCCGCAGGCCGACCTCCACGAGGGTCCAGCCGAGCCGGGCCCGCAGCTCGCCCGGCCGCCCGGCCTCCGCGGCCGGCCGCCGCGCCTGCGCCGCGGCGCGCAGTTCGGCGGCGCGGGCGTGGTGCAGCATCAGATGAGTCTCGGGATGCATCGCGGGGCCTCTCAGTCCGTGTGGGTGGGGAAGACGTGGGTGTGGACGCGGACGCGCTCGGCGTCGGGGGCGTCCGCCGGCTCGGGCAGGTCGCGGTACTCGTTGACCAGTGCGTGCATGCGTGTGATGAGTTCGCGGGTGCGCCCGGGCGTGAGCCGCAGGGTCATGTCGCTCAGGTCGGAGGCGTGGGTCCAGGGCTCCGGCCAGGTGTGCCGGTTGCCGAGCCAGGTGGACAGCTCCTGGGTGTGCCGGGTCGCCACCTCGTGCATGACCATGTCGAGCGCGCCGCGCACGGCCGGGTCGGTGTCCGTGAACAACTCCTCCTCGAACACCAGGCCTTCGTGGGCCGCCCGCCACCACCGCTCGCGCCCCTTGCCGTGCTCGGGGGCGTCCTCCACGAAGCCGTAGGTCGCCAGCTGCCGCAGGTGGTAGCTGGTCGCACCGCTCGACTCGCCCAGTTTCCCGGCGAGTTGCGAGGCGGTGGCCGGGCCGCCGAAACGCAGCGCGGTGAGCAGTTGGACGCGCAGCGGATGGGCGAGGCCGCGCAGTGAACGGGCGTCGAGCCGGTGGAAGTTGTGCTCCGAGGGCTGCGGGGACTCCGAGGGTGAGGGCTCCGTCATGCGTACAAAGGTAGCGTTGCAAAGGAATGCTTGCAACGTGTTCTTTGCAAGCAGTCTTCCGGATCTCGGCGGCCCGGGCTCCCGGCCCCGGCGTGTTCCGACGGGAGGCCCCTGGACCTGCGCCTACTCCTCCTCCGCCGCCTGCTCCACCAGCGGGATGATCCGCAGCGGCACCGGGTTCTCCATCACGATCGCCGTCGAGGCGCGGACGATGCCCTCGATCCCCACCACCCGGTCGATCACCCGCTGGAGGTCGGCGTTGGAGCGGGCCACCAGCCGGCACAGCATGTCGCCGGTGCCGGTGGTGGTGTGCAGCTCCAGCACCTCCGGCACGGTCGCCAGATGGGCCCGGACTCCCGCGCCCTGCCCCTGCCGGATCTGCAGCGTGGCGAACGCGGTCACCGGGTAGCCCAGCGCGGCCGGGTCCACCTCCGGGCCGAAGCCGCGGACCACCCCGTTCGCCTGGAGCCGGTCCATCCGGGCCTGCACCGTCCCGCGGGCGACCCCGAGCCGCCGGGACATCTCCAGCACGCCGATCCGCGGTTCGCGCGCCAGCAGCACGATGATGCGGCCGTCCAGTCGATCGATCGCCATGAGCCCGCCTCCCGAGGTGGTCATCCTGTACAGAAAGCCCGCCGGTGCCGGGCCGTCACTGGTCACTTTGCCCAGTGAATACGCGAACTATTGCGCACCTTGCGGACCCGGGTGAACCTTCCGCTATGACGCAGACCACAGAGCACACTCCCGAAGTGACCGCCCGGCAGGCCGACCCCTTCCCGGTCAAGGGAATGGACGCGGTCGTCTTCGCGGTGGGCAACGCCAAGCAGGCGGCGCACTACTACTGCACCGCCTTCGGCATGACCCTGGTGGCCTACTCCGGACCGGAGAACGGCAGCCGGGAGACCGCGAGCTACGTCCTGGAGAGCGGCTCCGCCCGCTTCGTGTTCACCTCGGTGATCAAGCCCGCCACCGAGTGGGGCTCCTTCCTCGCCCAGCACGTGGCCGAGCACGGCGACGGCGTCGTCGACCTCGCCATCGAGGTGCCGGACGCGCGCGCCGCGTACACGTACGCCGTCGAGCACGGGGCGCGCTCCGTGGCCGAGCCGTACGAGATCAAGGACGAGCACGGCACGGTGGTCCTGGCCGCGATCGCCACCTACGGCGAGACCCGCCACACCCTGGTCGACCGCTCCGGCTACACCGGCCCGTACCTGCCCGGCTACGTCGCCGCCAAGCCGATCGTGGAACCGCCCGCCAAGCGCTCCTTCCAGGCCGTCGACCACTGCGTCGGCAACGTCGAGCTCGGCCGCATGAACGAGTGGGTCGAGTTCTACAACAAGGTCATGGGCTTCACGAACATGAAGGAGTTCGTGGGCGACGACATCGCGACCGAGTACAGCGCGCTGATGTCCAAGGTCGTGGCCGACGGCACGCTCAAGGTCAAGTTCCCGATCAACGAGCCCGCCGTCGCCAAGAAGAAGTCCCAGATCGACGAGTACCTGGAGTTCTACGGCGGTGCCGGCGTCCAGCACATCGCGCTGAACAGCAACGACATCGTGCACACGGTGCGGCAGATGCGGGCGGCGGGCGTGGAGTTCCTCGACACCCCCGACAGCTACTACGACACGCTCGGTGAGTGGGTCGGCGACACGCGGGTGCCGATCGACACCCTGCGCGAGCTGAAGATCCTCGCGGACCGCGACGAGGACGGCTACCTGCTCCAGATCTTCACCAAGCCGGTCCAGGACCGTCCGACCGTCTTCTTCGAGATCATCGAACGCCACGGCTCGATGGGCTTCGGCAAGGGCAACTTCAAGGCCCTGTTCGAGGCGATCGAGCGCGAGCAGGAACGCCGCGGCAACCTCTGACGGCCCGGCGCCCGGGGGCCGGCCCGGCCCCGCCGGTCTCGGGTCGCGTCGCCGGCGCGGGGTACGCTCCGGATCTCGCGCACCCGCCTGGCCCCGGGGGCGCTCCGGGCCTGGGGCGCCTGCCCGTTCCTTCGGGCGCGCTCCCGGTTCCCGGCGCCTGACCGGTCTCCGGCACGCGCCTGACGTTCGTACAGGTGCCCGGCGTCGGCGCGCCCGGCCTCCGCGCGCCCGCCCCCGGCCGGTCCTCGGCCTCGGTCGGTGCTCGGCCTCGGCGTGGTGCCGGTCGGTGCGCGACCGGTACGGGTGCCGTGGTGGGCGCACCGGGTGCCGGACGGGAACCGGATGCCGGACCTCGCCGTACGCCGCGCTCGGCGTACGGTCACCGCCTCGCGCCGGCCCCGGTCCCCGAATCCTGACCCGCGCCCTCCCCGTCCCCGCCCGCCGCAGACGTCGGAGTGACCGCCTGCGGCGGGGACGGCGGTGCCGCCGCGGGCGGGGGCGGTGCCGTAGGCGCAGGCGCTGGTGCGGCCTGGAGCAGGACGCCCTCCGGGGCCTCCGTCAGCGGCGGGTCGCCCAGGTCGGACAGCGCCTCCTGCGCCGCCGGGGCCCACAGCGGCGAGAACGCCGGGTTGGTGCGCAGCGCCAGCTCCAGATGGCGGCGGGCGACGCCGGGGCGGCCCAGGGCCAGCTCGATCGCGCCCCGGTGGTACGCGTACAGCGCCTTCCGTACGCCACCCCCCTTCGCCGAGTCCGTCGCCGTCGTGGCGAACGTCAGCGCCTCGTCGTCCTGGCCGTCCCGGTGCAGTGCCCACCCCAGGGCGTCGGCCACCGCGATCCCCGGCTGGCGCCGCCACTCCTCGCGCAGCCGCTCCACCGCCTCGGCCGCGTCGCCGTGGTCCGCCTCCAGCCGCCCGAGCACCAGCTCGCCGTCCACGCCGGCCGCCGCCTGCTGCCGTACCCGCGTCCGCACCAGCTCGTACTGCGCCGCCGCCCGCTCCTCGTCGCCCGCCGCCTCGTACAGCTCCCCCAGTTCCAGGAGCAGTTCCGGGTCCGGCCGGCCGGCGAGCGCCGCGCCGTACGCGGCCCGCGCCTGCGCCGTACGCCCCAGCGAGGCGAGCGTCCGGGCCCGTCCGGCCAGCGCCTCCCGCTGCCCGCCGTCCAGCCGCAGCGCCGCCTCGTCGTACCGGAGCGCTTCGGCGAAGTCCCCCCGCTCCCAGGCGATCCGCCCGTACTGCGCCAGGTAGGCGGCCCGCTCGGCGGGCTCGGTCGCCCGCTGCGCCGCGTCGGTCAGCTGGGCCGCCGCGTCCTCCCGCCAGCCGCGGTCCCAGTACACGGCGGCGGCCCGCGCCGCGGCGGCGGGGGAGCGGTGCAGCTTCAGCAGTTCGTCCAGGGCGCGCCGGGCGGCCTGGTGGTCGCCGAGACCGCCGTAGGCGTCGAGCAGCGGCGGATACGCCGCCCACCGCTTCGGCTCCAGCTCCAGCGCCGCCTCGGCCCACTTCCGCGCCGCACCGAAGTCCCGCCGCTCGTCCGCCAGCGCCGCCAGCCCGGTCAGGGCGTCCGCGTTGCGCCGCGGACGCAGCCGCAGCGAGGTCCGCAGGGCGCTGTCGGCCTTCGGGAGGTCGGCCGGGTCGGCGGTGCGGCGGCCCCGCTCCACATAGGCCGCCCCGAGCACCGCCCACGCCGCCGCGTCCGTGGGCCGCCGGCGCACCAGCCGTTCCCGGTCGGCGATCAGCTGCGCCAGGGCGCGCGGCGCGGCCGGCGCCCCCGCCGTCACCGCGCTCAGCGCCCCCGCCGCACCGGACACCGCGGGCGCGGGCGAGGGCCGTCCGGCGTGCCGCTCCGGCCGGTCCGGCGGCAGCAGCCACACCGTCGCCAGCACCCCGGCCGCCCCTGCGACCACGAGCAGCGCCCCCAGCCCGAGCAGTACTCTCGGCAGCAGCCGCGACCGCCGTTCGCCCTCGCTCGTCAGGGACGTGGCCGGGCCGCGCAGACGCTTCTCCATGGCGCACACTGTGCGCCGCCGCCCGCCCCCGGGCGGCCCGCGACCCGGCGGCCACGGCGACCGCCACCCGGCAGGCGGAGGGGTGCGCGCGGCGGGGTTCACACGGATGGTCCCGAGTGCAAGGCTGTGATCATGAGCCGTATCCAAGCCGACCCCCACGAGGGCGTCGCCGCCCCGGGCCCCCTCACCGACCGGCTCCTCAGGGGCCTGCCGGCCGAGGCGGTCCTCACCGACCCCGACGTCACGGCCTCCTACGCCAACGACATGGCGAGCTTCTGCCCGTCCGGAGCCCCGGCCGTCGTCGTCCTGCCGCGCACGGTGGAAGAGGTGCAGCACGTGATGCGCACCGCCACCGAACTACGCGTCCCCGTCGTCCCGCAGGGCGCCCGCACCGGACTGTCCGGCGCGGCCAACGCCTCCGACGGCTGCATCGTGCTCTCCCTGACGAAGATGGACCGCATCCTGGAGATCAACCCGGTCGACCGGGTCGCGGTCGTCGAACCCGGCGTGATCAATGCCGCCTTGTCCCGCGCCGTGAACGAACACGGCCTGTACTACCCGCCGGACCCCTCCAGCTGGGAGATGTGCACCATCGGCGGCAACATCGGCACCGCCTCCGGCGGCCTGTGCTGCGTGAAGTACGGGGTCACCGCGGAGTACGTCCTCGGTCTGGACGTGGTGCTCGCCGACGGCCGGCTGATGTCCACCGGCCGCCGCACCGCCAAGGGCGTCGCCGGCTACGACCTCACCCGGCTGTTCGTCGGCTCCGAGGGCTCCCTCGGCATCGTCGTCAGGGCCGTGCTCGCCCTCAAGCCGCAGCCGCCGCAGCAGCTCGTCCTCGCCGCCGAGTTCGCCTCCGCGGCCGACGCCTGCGACGCGGTGTGCCGGATCATGGCAGGCGGGCACGTCCCCTCACTGCTCGAACTGATGGACCGTACGACCGTCAAGGCCGTCAACGACCTCGCCCACATGGGTCTGCCCGAGACCACCGAGGCCCTGCTGCTCGCCGCCTTCGACACCCCCGACCCGGCCGCCGACCTCGCCGCCGTCGGCGCGCTGTGCGAGGCGGCCGGCGCCACCCAGGTCGTCCCCGCCGACGACGCCACCGAGTCCGAACTGCTGCTCCAGGCACGTCGGTTGTCGCTGACCGCGCTGGAGGCGGTCAAGGGCACGACGATGATCGACGACGTGTGCGTGCCGCGTTCGAAGCTCGGCGAGATGCTCGACGGGGTCGAGCGGATCGCCGAGAAGTACCGGCTCACCATCGGCGTCTGCGCCCACGCCGGCGACGGCAACACCCATCCCACCGTCTGCTTCGACGCCCGGGACGAGGACGAGTCCCGGCGCGCCCGCGAGTCCTTCGACGAGATCATGGCCCTCGGCCTGCGGCTGGGGGGCACGATCACCGGCGAGCACGGCGTGGGCGTGCTGAAGAAGGAGTGGCTGGCCCGCGAGATCGGCCCGGTGGGCGTCGAGATGCAGCGTGCGGTCAAACAGGTCTTCGACCCGCTCGGCATCCTCAACCCGGGCAAGCTGTTCTGACCCCCGTGTCCGGGGGCTTCGGGATTACGCCGCCCGGCGGATCTTCGCCCGCCCTTCCGCACCAGCCTCACCCCGGCTTCTCACCGGCCTTCCGCCGGCTTTCCCCTGACGCCCCCCCACTTCCGCCTCCTTCCGCCGATGTGAAGTACGTGCCCGAGGTTGCCCGGAAAGGGGTGGGTCCGGCGGGACTGGCGCTAAGGGGTGCGCGGGTCTGGTAGATGTGGAGGCCCCCAAGACGACCCCCGAGCAGATACGGGACGACGGACATGAGCGCCCCAACCCCGGCACCAGGTGACGACAGGCCCCGCGAGGGGTACTACCCGGACCCGTCCATCCCCGGATACGTCCGGTACTGGAACGGCGCCTCCTGGGTGCCGGGCACCAGCCGGCCGGCGCCCGCCGACGGCGAGGCGCTCAGCCCGCCGCCCGGGGTGCGTCCCGCGCAGGCGGCGGCCCCCGCGCTGGAGGAGACCGGCCCGCACTTCTTCGACGAGGACCCCGTCGAGGAGCCCGGCCCCGCCCCGGCGACGGGCGTCCGCCCCGAACCGGCGACGGCCTGGGGCGCCGACGCGTCCCGGCAGTCGGGCTTCGGCGGCGACCAGGACCGCCGGGTCTCCTGGGGCGAGCCCGCGGCCGCCGACCCCCGGCTGCCCCACGCCGGCGGCCCGGCGGCCACGCCCGGGACACGGGCCGACGACCAGGGCCACCACGCGCCGCACGGCCAGGACGGCCCGGCGCAGGGCCGGCCGGAGACCGGCAGCACCTTCGTGTTCCGCCGTCCCACGGACGACGACGCCCCGGGGCAGACGCCCGGCGGGCCCGGCATCCCCGGGCCGGCAGGGCCCCGCGCCGACGACGGCACCATGACCTTCCGCCCGGTGCCCGGCCCCGCCCGGCGGGGCGGCCCGGCCGGCCCCGGGGCGCCGTCCGTGCCCGCGCAGGCTTCACCCCTGCCGGCGGGCCCGGACCCGCAGGGTCCCGTCGGCGCCCCGGAGTCGGCCGGCGCCCCCGGTTTCGGCGCCGGGAAGGCCGCCGCCGCCCGCGCGTCGGCCGCGCAGGGCCAGGTCCCGGGACAGGGCCAGGCTCCGCGCCACTCGCAGGCACAGACACCGGGACCGGGACCGGCCCCCGGCGTTCCGGCCGCCCACTCCGCGCCCCCCGCGCCCCCCGCCTCCTCCGTCCCGCCCACGCCGCCCGCCCCCTCGCTGCCCCACCAGTCCGGACTGCCCCAGCCCGCGTCCGTCCCCGCCCCGGCCGTCGCCGTGCCCGCTCCCACGACCAGCGGTCCCGGCGGCGGGCAGGCGTCCTGGGCGCAGCAGGTGCACCAGCTCGCCGGGGCGGGCGAGGACCAGCCGGTCGCCCCCTGGAAACCGCCGGTCGAGGACCCGTTCCAGGCCGCCGCGCGCCGCCAGGCGGAGGCTCGGCCCGCCGGACTCGGCAGGCGGCTGGCCGCCCGGCTGGTCGACTCGGTCGTCCTCGGCGCCGTCACCGCCGTGGCCGCCGTGCCGCTCGGCGTCAAGGCGGCCGACCACGTCGACGAGAAGATCGACGCGGCGAAGCGCTCCGGCCAGACGGTCACCGTCTGGCTGCTGGACGGCACGACGGCCACCTGCCTCGGCATCGTGCTGGCCGTGCTGCTGCTGTTCGGCGTGGTCTACGAGGCGCTGCCGACCGCCCGCTGGGGCCGCACCCTGGGCAAGAAGCTGTGCGGCCTCCAGGTGCGGGACATCGAGGCGCACGAGCCGCCGTCCTTCGGGGCGGCGCTGCGCCGCTGGCTCGTCTACGGCGTGCCCGGACTCCTCGTGATCGGGGTGGTGGGCGTGGTGTGGTGCCTGTTCGACCGGCCGTGGCACCAGTGCTGGCACGACAAGGCGGCGCACACGTTCGTCGCCGGGTGACCGGGCCGGCGCGGGCGGGGTGACCGGGACGGCGTAGGGGAGGCCCTCGGGGTCATCCGTACGGATGCTCGCCGGATGCGGCGCGGGCGGGTTCGAGATCCACTCGGCGCATGAGCACCGAACCGCCCCCCGGCTCCGAACCACCGCGTGGCTCCGGACCCCCGCCCCCGCCCCAGGGCGGCGGAAACCCGTACGACGAGCACCCGCCCGCCGGCGACGGCGGCACGGGGACCGGCGGCGGAAACCCGTACGAGGGCGGTCCCGGACCGGGCGGCGGCAGCCCCTACGGCGGTGGACCGGGCGGCGGCCCCTACGGGCCGGGCCCCGGACCGGGAGGCGGTGGCCCTTACGGGGGCGGAGGCGGCCCCTACGGCGAAGGCGGCGGCCCTTACGGCGGCGGAGGCGGCCCCTACGGCGGCGGAGGCGGCCCCTACGGGGGTGGTCCCCACGGCGGCGGCCCGTACCCGAACGACCCCCTCGCCGGCATGCCCCCGCTCGCGGACAGCGGCCGCCGCACCCTCGCCCGGATCATCGACCTGATCCTGATCGGCGTCATCGCCTGGCTGGTCACCTGGGCCCTGCACGTCAACGAGTACGCGATGAACGCCGACCAGATCGAGGTCGGCAGGTCACTCGGCCAGTCCGCGGTCGGCCTGGTCCTGTACATCGCCTACGACACCTTCATGACCGCGCGGCGGGGCCAGACCCTCGGCAAGCGGTGGCTGGGGATGCGGGTGGCGAACCTGTCCGACGGCTCCACGCCGACCGTCGCGACCTCGCTGGCCCGCGCCGCCGTGCTCTGGGTGCCGTTCTGGTTCTGCTGCGCCTGCCTGTGGCTGGCGATCTGCGGCGGCTGGAGCTTCTTCGACCGGCCCTACAAGCAGGGCCTGCACGACAAGGCGGCGAAGACGGTGGTGGTCAGCACGGACTGACGCGCGGGCGGTGCCCGGTCGCCCGTCCGTGAGGTCGCCCACCCGTAGGGGACGCCCCGGGCGTCCCGTCGGGGCTCAGGACCCCGAGGACCGCCGCCGGCCCGACTCCGCGCCCGCGGAGACGGCCTCCCGCCGTTCCGGCGCCCACACCCGCCCGGACGCCGCACCGGCCCCGGCGGACCCGACGGGCCCCGCAGTCGTCGCCCCGGCGGCCCCGGCCGCCGCCTCCCGCGCCTTGGGCAGAGGCACCGTCAGGGCGACCAGGAGCCCCAGGGCGAGGGCGGCCAGGGCGATGACGGCGATCCCCACGCCCGAACTCGTCTGCGACAGCAGCAGCATGGCGAGCGTCGACATGATCACGGTGCAGGAACCGTAGGCGAGCTGTGCGGCGGTCGGACGAGGCATGGCAATCGTGTCCTCGGAAGGTCTTCGGGGGCGACGGGATGACGTTGACGGCCTGGCGTTCCGCCGATTCCGGGCGTCCGGCCAGTCGACTCTATTCGCCTCCATGCCCGAGCGGAACGCGTGGTAAGCGTGACCTAACCCACGGTGCCGGTGCACGGGGGGCGCACGGAGTCACGCAGCACCCCCGGCGGGCACCCCGGGTGGCGGCCGCCTGTCCGTAAAACGAACGTCTGCTCCGCATAGTGCACTTGATCTGCTCAAGTCAAGGTCTGTCTTTTCTCGTAAACCTCTAGTCAAATAGCGGCACTTGGCTAAACGCGTTGATCGCGCGCGGACTCGCACCTCACCCATCCCCCCTTCCGCGCGTATGGACACGCGTCAGGGGAGGACAACAAGTGACCAGCAGACCCTGGACGTTCAGAGCGGCCGCGATCGGTGTGGCGCTCGCGTCGGCTACCGCCGCGTTCTCGACGTTCGCCGTAGCGGAGGCCGCCACCACGAGCGCCTCCGCGACCGTGCACCGGCATGACCCGCAGCCGGTGAAGCAGCAGAAGCACGACCTGGACGGCCCGCTGAGCAAGACCCAGGACGCCCAGCGTCAGGAGGCGCTGAACCAGGTCATCGAGGGCCGCAGCAAGGTCCAGGACCGCAACGGCTCCAAGGTGGTGCAGCTCAAGGGCAAGAAGGGCGACACCAAGTACGTCGAGCTGGGGCGGGAGAAGACGGACAAGATCTTCACCATCCTGGTCGAGTTCGGGGACCAGACCGACCCCAAGTACGGCGGCGCGGCCGGTCCGCTGCACAACCAGATAGCCGAGCCGGACCGCAAGAAGGACAACTCGACGGCCTGGCAGAAGGACTACGACCAGAAGCACTTCCAGGACCTGTACTTCGGCACCGGCAAGGACACCGAGTCGGTCAAGAAGTACTACGAGAAGCAGTCCTCGGGCCGCTACTCGGTCGACGGCGAGGTCTCCGACTGGGTCAAGGTCCCCTACAACGAGGCCCGCTACGGCAACAACGCCTGCGGCTCCACCAACTGCCCGAGCGTGTGGAACGTCGTCAGCGACGGTCTGAACGCCTGGGTCGCCGAGCAGAAGGCGGCCGGCAAGTCCGACGCCGACATCAAGGCGGACCTGGCCAAGTACGACCAGTGGGACCGCTACGACTACGACGGCGACGGCAACTTCAACGAGCCCGACGGCTACGTCGACCACTTCCAGATCGTGCACGCCGGCGAGGACGAGTCCGCGGGCGGCGGCGTCCAGGGCACCGACGCCATCTGGGCGCACCGCTGGTACGCCTTCGGCACCGACGCCGGCGCCACCGGCCCGAACTACAACAAGCTCGGCGGCGCGCAGGTCGGCGACACCGGCATCTGGGTCGGCGACTACACCATCCAGCCGGAGAACGGCGGACTCGGCGTCTACGCCCACGAGTACGGCCACGACCTCGGTCTGCCCGACGAGTACGACACCGCGGGCGGCGAGAACTCCACCGGCTTCTGGACCCTGATGTCCTCCGGTTCCTGGCTCGGCCGCGGTGAGGACGCCATCGGCGACCTGCCCGGCGACATGAACGCCTGGGACAAGCTCCAGCTCGGCTGGCTGAACTACGACACCGCCAAGGCGGGCGTCAGCTCCTGGCACAAGCTGGGCGTGTCCGAGTACAACACCAAGTACAAGCAGGCGCTGGTCGTCTCGCTGCCGGAGAAGGCGGTCACCACCGAGGTCGTCGCCCCCGCGCAGGGCGCCACCCAGTGGTGGAGCGGGAGCGCCAACGACCTGAAGAACACGCTGACCCGGTCCGTGGACCTCACCGGCAAGAAGTCGGCCGCCCTCACCCTCGACGGCTGGTACGACATCGAGGCCGACTACGACTACCTCTACACCGAGGTCTCCACCGACGGCGGCGCCAACTGGACCGCCCTGGACGGCACCCAGAACGGCCGGCCGATCCCGCGTGACGCCAGCGGCACCCCGGCCCTGACCGGCTCGGTGGACGCCTACCAGAAGCTGTCGTACGACCTCGGCGCCTACGCCGGCCAGAAGTTCCAGCTCCGCTTCCGCTACCAGACGGACGGCGGCGTGGCGCTGAAGGGCTTCGCGGCCGACGAGATCACGCTGACCGCGGACGGCGCGACCGTCTTCGCCGACGACGCCGAGAGCGCGGACGCGGCCTGGACGGCGAACGGCTTCTCCCGCATCGGCGCGTCCTTCACCAAGGACTACAAGCAGTACTACCTCGCCGAGAACCGCCAGTACGTCTCGTACGACACCACGCTGAAGACCGGCCCGTACAACTTCGGCTCGGCCAAGCGCCCCGACTGGGTGGAGCACTACCCGTACCAGAACGGCCTGCTGATCTGGAAGTGGGACACCTCCCAGGTGGACAACAACACCGGCACCCACCCGGGCACCGGTCTGATCCTGCCGATCGACTCGCACCCGAACGTGCTCAAGTGGACCGACGGCACCCTGATGCGCAACCGCGTCCAGGCCTACGACTCGCCGTTCAGCCTGTACCGCACCGACGGCATCACGCTGCACAAGGCGGACGTCGCGACGACGATCAAGTCGTCGAAGGGCGTGTCGGTCTTCAACGACCACACCAGCTCCTACTACGACGCGGCGAACCCGGCCGGTGGCGTCAAGGTCACTGACACCAACACCAAGATCAAGATCAACAAGGAGGCCAAGGACGGCTCCACGATCGAGCTCGAGGTCGGCCGCGCGACGAAGTAGTCGGTAAAAGCGCAGCTCACAGACGTATCGGCGGCAACCCCCCTGGCGGGTTGCCGCCGATCGTGTTTAGGTGCCTGCTGTGACTCGCTTATTGACACCGACCGGAACGGGGAAGTGACCGCATGGCCGCAGGAGGTTTCTGCAAGCTGCCCAACGGCCGGGTGGTCGTGGCCCTGAACCTGCCCGGCACCGCCCCCGGCGAGGCCGGCGGCGTCCGGGTGCTGGTGCACGCCCACAACCGCGCCCGCGCCCTGACCAGGCTGCGCAACCTCGGCCTGCGCGCCGTCTACCTGCGCGGCAACGGCGCCCCGCCCACCCCGGACGAGATCACCGCGGTCCTGCACCACCCCGACGGCCTGATATGGCGCACCTCGCCCGACGCCGCCGGCCCGCCGCAGCTGTGGCAGCCGATCCGGGCCCTCCTGCGCCGCCACACCCCGGCCGGGGCGGGGGCCTAGGAGGGCCTCTCGTCCGGATCACGGGGGGCTCGCGGGGCCTGATCCAGACGAAAGACCCCGGCCGGCCCGGCCGCACCCGCGGCACGGGACGGCCCGCCCGGGACGCCGGACCACCGAGACCCACCCGCGCGCCGGGCCGCGGACCGCGGTCACGCGGACCGGGTCCGCAGGTCGCGGGGGCGTGGGGCTACGCGAGGACCGGCTTGCCGGTCAGTTCGACGCCCGCCTCGCGCAGCTCCTCCAGCGCCCGGTCGGTGGTCGCGGCGGACACGCCCGCGGTGAGGTCCAGCAGCACCTGGGTGCGGAAGCCCTCGCGGGCGGCGTCCAGCGCGGTGGCCCGTACACAGTGGTCGGTGGCGATGCCGACCACGTCCACCTCGTCGATCTCCCGGTCCCGCAGCCAGTCGGCCAGGGACACGCCGTTCTCGTCGAAGCCCTCGAAGCCGCTGTAGGCCGCCGAGTAGGCGCCCTTGTCGAAGACGGCGTCGACGGCGCCGGAGGCGACGGCGGGCGCGAAGTTCGGGTGGAAGCCCACGCCCTCGGTGCCGGCCACGCAGTGCGCGGGCCAGGAGGTCACGTAGTCGGGGTCGTCCGCGAAGTGCCCGCCGGGCGCGATGTGGTGGTCGCGGGTGGCCACCACGTGCCGGTAGCCGGCCGGCGCCTGCCCGATCAGCTCGGTGATCGCGGCGGCGACGTCCGCGCCGCCGGCCACCGCGAGGCTGCCTCCCTCGCAGAAGTCGTTCTGCACATCGACGACGATCAGTGCGCGGCGCATGGTGGGTGTCCTTCGGCTGTCGGGTCAGGGCTGTCGGGGCCGGCGCGGGCCGGGCGTACGTTTTCGGACGGGCACCCGCTTTAGTTACCCGAGCCCTCGGTCACGTACTCCGTCGGAAGGACGGGTTCCCCGCGCGAGAGCTGGGTCGCGGACAGCGGCAGCCCCGCACGGGCGGCGGCGTGCCGGTCCCGGGCGGCGTCCAGCGGCTCGCGCCCGACGACCTCTCCGCCCCTGACCAGCTCGACCAGCAGCTGCCGGTCGGCCAGCGCGGCGGGGACCGGTCCGGTGCCCACGACCTCGGCCTCGGCGATGCCGTCCGCGTCCAGTCGGCGGGCCGCCCACTTGCGGCCGCCGACGGAGGTCTTGCCGCCGCTTGACTTCTTCGCCACCGGCTTCAGCGGGGCCTTCGGGTCGGCGGACTCGGCGCGGGCGACCAGCTTGTAGACCATGGAGGCGGTCGGGTGGCCGGAGCCGGTGACCAGCTGGGTGCCCACCCCGTAGGCGTCCACGGGCGCGGCGGCCAGGGAGGCGATGGCGTACTCGTCCAGGTCCGAGGTGACGACGATCTTCGTGTGGCGGGCGCCCAGCTCGTCCAGCTGCTGGCGCACCCGGTGGGCGACCAGCAGCAGGTCGCCGGAGTCGATGCGCACGGCGCCCAGCTCCGGACCGGCGACCTCGACGGCCGTACGGACCGCCTCGGTGACGTCGTAGGTGTCCACCAGCAGCGTCGTGTCCCGGCCGAGCGAGTCGACCTGCGCCTGGAAGGCGTCGCGCTCGCGGTCGTGCAGCAGGGTGAAGGCGTGCGCTGAGGTGCCGACGGTGGGGATGTTGTAGCGGAAGCCGGCCGCGAGGTCCGAGGTGGAGGCGAAGCCGCCGACGTAGGCGGCGCGGGAGGCGGCCACCGCGGCCAGCTCGTGGGTGCGCCGGGCGCCCATCTCGATCAGCGGCCGGTCACCGGCGGCCGAGGCCATCCGGGAGGCGGCGGCGGCGATCGCCGAGTCGTGGTTGAGGATCGACAGGATCACGGTCTCCAGCAGCACGCACTCGCCGAAGGGGCCCTCCACCCGCATGATCGGCGAGCCCGGGAAGTACACCTCGCCCTCGGGGTAGCCCCAGATGTCGCCGCTGAAGCGGTAGTCGGCCAGCCACTGGAGGGTGGTCTCGTCCACGATCCGCCGCTCGCGCAGATAGCCGAGGACGCCGGCGTCGAAGCGGAAGTTCTCCACCGCGTCCAGCACCCGCCCGGTCCCGGCCACCACGCCGTAGCGCCGTCCGTCCGGCAGCCGTCGGGTGAAGACCTCGAAGACCCCGCGCCGCTCGGCCGTCCCGGCCTTCAGCGCCGCCTGCAGCATGGTCAGCTCGTAGTGATCGGTGAAGAGCGCCGTCGAGGGAACATCGACCGGCAGCCCAAGGTCCGCTACGCCCACCAAACTCTCCTAGCCGTGAATCCTGCGGTTCGAGGCGCCCGCGCACCTGGAATCCGGGGGTCGGTCCCCGGCGTGAGCGTCCTGGCGAAGGATCGTACTCCCATTTCGTCAGTCTGACGATTTAGGGCCCCCGGTGCTGCTCGTTTGTGCTCCTACCCCCCTGTGGTGGCAGCATGGGCCTTGTGACGGCAGCCGCACCCATCGAGATCGAGAAGACCGAGTCGGCGGAAGAGGTGTTCGCCGTACCCGAGCCGGACGTCCCCTGGGTGACGATCGTCCACAACGACCCCGTCAACCTCATGAGCTATGTGACGTATGTCTTCCAGACGTACTTCGGCTACTCCAAGGACAAGGCCACCAAGCTCATGCTCGACGTCCACCACAAGGGGCGGGCGGTCGTCTCCAGCGGGAGTCGCGAGGAGATGGAACGGGATGTGCAGGCCATGCACGGATACGGTCTGTGGGCCACCCTCCAGCAGGACCGCAAGTAGCCCGCCAGACCGCCCGGACCGGAAGTAGCGACCCTCTCCATGCCAGGACACTTCGAACCGCTTCCCGGCGGCGGCGCGGCCGTCGCCCTGGACGACGTAGAGATCTCCATCATCCGCTCGCTGGCCGTGCAGCTCCTGGAGCTGATCGGCCCCGGACCGGCCGAGGACGCCCCGGCCGACCCGCTGGCCGAGCTGTTCGCCGAGGGCCCGAGCGAGCCGCCCTCCGACCCCGTCCTCAAGCGCCTGTTCCCGGACGCCTACACCGACCCGGAGAAGGCGCCGGCCACCGAGCAGGAGGCCGCCGAGCGGCGCGACCACTCCGCCGAGTTCCGCCGCTACACCGAGAACGACCTGAGGGCCGGCAAGCGGGAGAACGCCCTCGCGGTGATCCGCACGCTGGACGAGCTGTCGGCCGGCGGCGGGGGAGCGGCGGTGCTGAAGCTGTCGCCGGAGGAGTCCAGGAGCTGGCTCGGCGCGCTGAACGACCTGCGGCTGGCCATCGCGGCGCGGCTGGACATCACCGACGAGGACGACGCCGACGTGCTGTACGGGCTGCCCGACGAGGACCCGCGCAAGCCGATGGTGATGGCCTATCTGTGGCTCGGCGGGCTCCAGGAGACCCTGGTCTCCACCCTGCTGCCCTGAGATCCGCACCCCGCCGCCCCGAGATCCACCGATTTGCGACGATCGGGTGTTCGCTCAGAGGACGCTCAAATCCGGATAACGATCCCGTCACCTTTGTGACCTCTATGGTCGCTCTAGGGCGGGTCTTGCCTGTTTTCTTCTGTGTCGCGCGTCACAGTCGATACCTGCGATCAGCGGCCCGGGCGTGGTACATCTTCACGACCGCCCGGCGAACACCACCCATGTTCAGCCGGGTGCGCCACCGAGCCGGCAACCGCCGGCCAGGCTGAGCGAGCCCGGGCAGGTCCGGGGGCGCTCAACTCCATCATCCGGGGGGATCGAAACCCGATCCGCGGCCGACGAACGGTCCGGGTCGGCATGGAGAAAGGCGCACCACGCATGACCTCAGCGCAGGTCGAACAAGCACAATCCGGCGAAGAGGCCGTGCAGGACGGCGAGGGCTACCACCGCGGTCTCGGCGCCCGGCAGATCCAGATGATCGCCATCGGCGGCGCCATCGGGACCGGACTCTTCCTCGGCGCGGGCAAGGGCATCTCCAAGGCGGGCCCGAGCCTGATCCTGGCGTACGCCGTCGCCGGCTTCGTCATCTTCCTGATCATGCGGGCGCTCGGCGAGCTGCTGATGTACCGCCCGGTCTCCGGCTCCTTCTCGGAGTACGCGCGCGAGTTCATCGGCCCCTTCGCGGGCTTCGTGACCGGCTGGACGTACTGGCTGTTCTGGGTGGTCACCGGCATCACCGAGGTCACCGCCGCTGCCGCGTACATGACGTACTGGTTCGACATCCCGCAATGGGTGTCGGCGCTGATCTTCACCATCGTGCTCTACGGCGCCAACCTGATCTCCGTGAAGCTCTTCGGCGAGCTGGAGTTCTGGTTCTCCATGGTCAAGGTCACCGCCATCATCGGCATGATCCTGATCTGCGCCGGCATTCTCACCATCGGCTTCTCCGACGCCGGTGACACCGCCTCCATGGCCCACCTGTGGAACGAGGGCGGCTTCTTCCCGCACGGCGTCGGCAACACGCTGATGACGCTCCAGATGGTCATGTTCGCCTTCCTCGCCGTCGAGCTGGTCGGCGTCACCGCGGGCGAGTCCAAGGACCCCAAGACCGTGCTGCCCCGCGCGATCAACACCGTGCCGTGGCGCATCGCCGTCTTCTACGTCGGCGCGCTGATCATGATCCTGTCCGTCGTGCCGTGGACGAGCTTCCACGCAGGCGCGAGCCCCTTCGTGGTCGCCTTCGAGAAGATGGGCCTGCCCGCGGGCGCCGGCATCGTGAACTTCGTGGTCCTCACCGCCGCGCTGTCCTCCTGCAACTCGGGCATGTACTCCACCGGCCGCATGCTGCGCGACCTCGCGCTCAACAGCCAGGGCCCGCAGTTCTTCACCAAGCTGACCCGCAGCGGCACCCCGCTCGTCGGCACCACGTTCTCCGCCGCGCTGATGCTGGTCGGCGTGTGGATCAACTACCAGTGGCCGGGCAAGGCGTTCGACTACGTCGTCTCCTTCGCCACCATCTCCGGCATGTGGGCCTGGATCGTCATCCTGGTCTGCCAGATCCGCTACCGGGCCAGGTCCGACCGCGGTGAGCTGCCCAAGTCGGAGTTCCGCGCCCCCGGCGCCCCCTTCGCGAGCTGGTTCGCGCTCGCCTTCATCGGCATGGTCATCGTGCTGATGGGCATCGACAAGGACGCCCGTGTCTCGCTGTACTGCGCGCCGCTGTGGGGCCTGATCCTCGCCGTCTCCTACCTGGTGCTCAAGCGCCGCAACCCGGAGGCCGCCGCCTTCAACCGGCGGTAGCCCCCCAGCGTGGACGTCCGGCGGGAGCGGATACTCGTGGAAGCCGCTCCCGCTGCCGCTCAGGCGTCCGCGATACGGGCCGTTCCGTACCACTCCCCGGTACGGAACGGCCCACCCGTCGCCCGCCGCCGCCCTGCCTGACGCGCTGCGCGCGGCACCTTTCGGCCCCGGGCCTATCCTGTGCCGCATGCTCACCATCACCCAGTCGCTCTACGACCAGATCGTCGCGCACGCGCGTGCCGACCACCCCGACGAGGCGTGCGGCGTGGTCGCCGGGCCCGTGGGCGCCGGCCGCCCCGAGCGGTTCGTCCCGATGCTGAACGCGGCCCGCTCGCCCACGTTCTACGAGTTCGACTCGCAGGACCTGCTCAAGCTCTACCGCGAGATGGACGACCGCGACGAGGAGCCGGTGGTCATCTACCACTCCCACACCGCGACCGAGGCGTACCCCTCGCGCACCGACATCTCCTACGCCAACGAGCCCGGCGCCCACTACGTCCTGGTCTCCACCGCGGACGCCGACGGCGCGGGCGAGTTCCAGTTCCGCTCGTTCCGCATCGTCGAGGGCGAGGTCACCGAGGAGGAGGTCAAGGTCGTCGAGGCCTACTGAGCGGGCGCCGAACCCCTCGGGTCTCGCAGGGTGGACGGAATGTGTCCGAGGCGCGAGATCACACTCCAGGCCGGGGCCCGGGAATCGTTACGATGAGCGCATGGTTCTGAACGACGTGAGCGACGAGATCCCGGGCACGCTGCTCGTGGCACGGCTGCACGTCGACCTGTGCAGGTTGAACAGCGCCATCTGTTGACGTTCCCTGCCGCCGTACGGCCGTGCGCCGCGGCCCAGCCCGGTGCCCGACGGCCGGGAGCCCGATCGCGCGCCCACCCGAACCGACGACATCCTTCCTGACAGGAGCCCGCCACCATGGCCATCGAGGTCCGCATCCCGACCATCCTCCGCACCTACACCGACGGGCAGAAGGCGGTGGAGGGCAACGGGGAGACGCTCGCCGCGCTCTTCGCCGACCTCGAGACCCGGCACCCGGGCATCCAGGCACGCATCGTGGACGGCGACCAGCTGCGCCGCTTCGTCAACGTCTACCTGAACGACGAGGACGTCCGCTTCCTGGAAGGCATCAACACCAAGCTCGGCGACGGCGACAACGTGACGATCCTGCCGGCTGTCGCCGGAGGGTCCGCCGCGGCGAAGCCGCGTCCGGCCGGTGCCGGTGGCCGGACGGCGGGCGGGCGTGCGCGGATCGGCCGCTGAGCAGCGATGCGCTACGACTCCCCGCTGGCCGCGGTGGGCAACACCCCTCTGGTGCGCCTGCCGCGGCTCTCGCCGTCCGCCGACGTCCGGATCTGGGCGAAGCTGGAGGACCGCAACCCCACCGGCTCGGTCAAGGACCGCCCCGCCCTGCACATGATCGAGCAGGCGGAGAAGGACGGCCGGCTCACCCCGGGCTGCACGATCCTGGAGCCCACCTCCGGCAACACCGGCATCTCGCTGGCCATGGCGGCCAAGCTCAAGGGCTACCGCATGGTGTGCGTGATGCCCGAGAACACCTCCCAGGAACGCCGGGACCTGCTCGGCATGTGGGGCGCGGAGATCATCTCCTCGCCGGCCGCCGGCGGCTCCAACACCGCCGTACGGGTCGCCAAGGAGCTGTCCGCCGAGCACCCGGACTGGGTGATGCTCTACCAGTACGGCAACCCGGACAACGCCGGCGCCCACTACGCGACGACCGGCCCCGAGATCCTCGCCGACCTGCCCTCCGTCACGCACTTCGTCGCCGGCCTCGGCACCACCGGCACCCTGATGGGCGTCGGCCGCTATCTGCGCGAGCACAAGCCCGGCGTGAGGATCGTCGCCGCCGAGCCGCGCTACGACGACCTGGTCTACGGTCTGCGCAACCTCGACGAGGGCTTCGTCCCCGAGTTGTACGACGCCTCCGTCCTCACCACCCGCTTCTCGGTCGGCTCGGCCGACGCGGTCACCCGCACCCGTGAACTCCTCCAGCAGGAGGGCATCTTCGCGGGCGTCTCCACGGGTGCCGCGCTGCACGCGGCGATCGGTGTCGGCAGGAAGGCGGTCACGGCCGGCGAGAGCGCCGACATCGTGTTCGTCGTCGCCGACGGCGGCTGGAAGTACCTCTCCACCGGCGTCTACACCGCGGCCACCACCGAGGAGGCCATCGAGACGCTCCAGGGCCAGCTCTGGGCCTGACCCCGGCCGGGCGCTCGATCGCCCCGGCCGGTCGTTGAATCAAGGACGCGCCAGCCCCCTCCCACGAGGGGGCCAACCGCACCCTATGGAGGGGCAAAGAATCCCCTCCGCCACTGCCGGTCTCCCGCGGGCCGGGGCTACGTTCCTACCGCACCTGTCATGTCACGATCATCGACATGGCGAAGGTGTCTGAGTGTCATGCTCATGACTGCGCGGTCACGCCGCCGCTACGCGCGTCACGGGCCTGCCCGACCAGAGCGAAACCCCACTTCCCGATGGAGGCAGTACCCCATGCGTGAGTCACGCCCGAGCGGGCCGAGACGGAGCCTGCCGAGGCTCCTCGCCCTCGCCTTCCCCGCGCTCGCCCTCACCGTCGCCGGCTTCGCGGCGGCGCCCACGGCGGGCGCCCAGACCGCGGCCGCACCCGCTCCCGCGCACCAGACCTCCCGGGTCACGCAGAACGCCAAGGCCCTGACCGCCCCCGAGCGGCAGACCTTCCACACCACCGGCACGGCCGGCCAGAAGGTGCCCACCCAGCACCTGTGCGCCACCGCCGAGCCCGGCCACGCGTCCTGCTTCGCCCAGCGGCGTACCGACATCAAGCAGCGGCTCGCGTCGGCGGTCGCCGCCGCCGCGCCCTCCGGACTCTCCCCGGCCAACCTGCACAGCGCCTACAACCTGCCGAGCACCGGCGGCTCCGGCCTGACCGTCGCCGTGGTCGACGCCTACAACGACCCCAACGCCGAGTCCGACCTCGCCACCTACCGCTCGCAGTTCGGCCTGTCCGCGTGCACCAAGGCCAACGGCTGCTTCAAGCAGGTCAGCCAGACCGGCTCCACCACCTCGCTGCCGAAGAACGACAGCGGCTGGGCCGGTGAAGAGGCCCTGGACATCGACATGGTCAGCGCCGTCTGCCCGAACTGCGACATCATCCTCGTCGAGGCCGACTCCGCCACCGACGCCGACCTCGGCACCGCCGAGAACGAGGCCGTGGCGCTCGGCGCCAAGTTCGTCTCCAACAGCTGGGGCGGCGACGAGGCCTCCAGCCAGACCACCGAGGACAGCCAGTACTTCAAGCACCCCGGCGTCGCCATCACCGTCTCCGCGGGCGACTCCGGCTACGGCGCCGAGTACCCGGCCACCTCGCAGTACGTGACCGCCGTCGGCGGCACCGCGCTCACCACCTCCGCCACCTCCCGCGGCTGGAGCGAGTCGGTGTGGAACACCAACTCCACCGAGGGCACCGGCTCCGGCTGCTCGGCCTACGACCCGAAGCCCAGCTGGCAGTCCGACACCGGCTGCTCCAAGCGCATGGAGGCCGACGTCTCCGCCGTCGCCGACCCGGCCACCGGCGTCGCGGTCTACGACACCTACGGCGGCTCCGGCTGGGCGGTCTACGGCGGCACCAGCGCCTCCGCCCCGATCATCGCCGGCGTCTACGCCCTCGCGGGCACCCCGGGCGCGAGCGACTACCCGGCGAAGTACCCCTACAGCCACGCCGGCAACCTGTACGACGTGACCAGCGGCTCCAACGGCTCCTGCTCGACCTCGTACTTCTGCAAGGCGACCACCGGCTACGACGGCCCGACCGGCTGGGGCACCCCGAACGGCACCGCCGCGTTCACCTCGGGCGGCGGCGGCACCGGCAACACGGTGACCGTCACCGACCCCGGCAGCCAGTCGACCACCACCGGCGGCTCGGCCAGCCTCCAGATCAAGGCCACCGACAGCGCGGGCGCGGCCCTGACCTACAGCGCCACCGGCCTGCCCACCGGACTGTCCATCAACAGCTCCACCGGCCTGATCACCGGCACCGCCTCCACCGCCGGCACCTACCAGGTCACCGTCACCGCCAAGGACTCCACCGGCGCCACCGGCTCGGCCTCCTTCACCTGGACCGTCGGCTCCGGCGGCGGGGGCACCTGCTCGGCCACCCAGCTGCTGGCCAACCCGGGCTTCGAGTCCGGCAGCACCGGCTGGACCTCCTCCAGCGGCGTCATCACCACCGACAGCGGCGAGGCGGCGCACGGCGGCTCCTACAAGGCCTGGCTCGACGGCTACGGCTCCGCGCACACCGACACGCTGTCCCAGTCGGTGACCATCCCGGCCGGCTGCAAGGCCACGCTCACCTTCTACCTGCACATCGACACCGCCGAGACCACCACCACCTCGCAGTACGACAAGCTGACGGTGACGGCAGGTTCGACCACCCTGGCGACCTACTCCAACCTCAACAAGGCCTCCGGATACGCGCAGAAGACCTTCGACCTGTCCTCGCTTGCGGGACAGACGGTCACCCTGAAGTTCAACGGCGTCGAGGACTCCTCGCTCCAGACCAGCTTCGTCGTGGACGACACCGCCCTGACGACCGGCTGACCGGCGCCCGACGCGATCCGCACCGCACCTGAGGGACCCCGGCCGGCACAGCGGCCGGGGTCCCGGCGTGCCCGGGCGTCCCGCGTGCGTGGGCGTCCCGGCGTGCGTGGGGGAAGGGATCCTGATGTGCTGGGAAAACGTCACATCGGCATCAGGGCACGGGACACCCGGCAACCGGGTCGGCAAGGAAGGCGGACGCCCATGCGCCGTACGACGCTCACCACGCGCACCCTCCACCGCGGCACCCTCGCCGCCACCACGGCGGCAGCGGCCGCGGCGGCTCTGCTGCTCGCGGGCTGCGGCACGCAGGACGACGACGGCAAGGGCGGCTCGACGGGGGCGGGCAGCGGTGCGACGGCGTCGGCCTCGGGCTCCGCGTCGGGGCCCGCCCCGGCCTCGCCGCCCGCGTCGGGTTCTCCGTCCGCGTCCGCCTCCGGGCCGCCCTCCGGCTGTGTGCGGCACGTGGAGCTGACCGCCGCCGACACCGGGCGGACCGTCTGCCTGACCGTCGGCGGATCGGTGCGGATGAACCTGGACGGCACCAAGGAACGCCCGTGGAGCCCGGTCAGGGCCGAGGGCGGCGTCCTCAAGGGCACCAACGCCGGGATCGTGATCCTGCCGGGCGACGCCCTTGCCGCGTTCACGGCGACCGCCCCCGGCACGGCCCACCTCTCCGCCTCCCGCCCGCTGTGCGCCACCGGCCCCGGCAAGATCTCCTGCCTGGGCGTCCAGGAATGGGCGGTCACGGTGAAGGTGACGCGGCCATGAACGCCATGAACGCCGTACCCGCACCAGGGGCGGCGCGGCTCAGCCGGCCAGGTAGCGCACCTGGTCCCACAGGACCGGGTCCACGACCCCCACCCGGCGCCGGAAGTCCCACACCGGCACCTCGCGCACCTCGTCGGTCTCCAGGAAGCTGGTCCGCCCCTGTCCGTCCCCCACCGAGCCGGGCGGCAACGGGATCACCCCGGCGCGCTCGTCGTGGAACTTGCTGGTGATCTTGGCCACCCGGGCCCGCTTGCCGTGCACCGACAGCACCAGGCACGGCCGGTCCTTGGAGCCGGGACCGTCCTCGTAGGGCACGTTGGCCCACCAGATCTCCGCCGGGCGCGGGCGCGCGGCGGTGGTCCGCTGCCCGGGCCGCCCCGGCGGGCGCGACCTGCGGCCCGCGGGCCGGCGGCCCCGCCCCCAGCCGTCGACGAGCGTGGCGACGAGCGCCAGCAGCACCACCGCCGCGAGCGCCAGCCACCAGGACGTGTCCATAAGGACGACGTTACCGGCGCGCGAGACTCGGCGCGCGCCCTCTTCCGGACCTCATGCGCCCCACGTCCAGCCGAACCGGTGACACCGCAGGTGAGTTCGCCCACAACCGCCCTTGCCGGAGGAGCGACCAGCCCTTTCGCGCCTTACGCTCGACGGATCGCACGACCCCCGTCACCTTCTGTATCCATCCCGCCAGCGGAGGTTTCTGCTTCATGAAGCTCACCGTCGTCGGCTGCTCGGGGTCGTTCCCGTCCGTGGAATCGGCCTGTTCGAGCTACCTCGTAGAGGCCGACGGCTTCCGGCTGCTCCTCGACATGGGCAACGGCGCCCTGGGCGAGCTGCAGCGCCACTGCGGTCTCTACGACCTCGACGCCGTCTTCCTGAGTCATCTGCACGCCGACCACTGCATCGACATGTGCGTCTACTTCGTCGCGCGCTACTACCGCTACGACGGCGGCCGTTGCGACCCGCTGCCGGTCTACGGCCCCGAGGGCACCGAGCACCGCCTGACCACCGCCTACGCCGACACCCCCTCCGCCTCGTCCATGAGCGAGGTCTTCGACTTCCACACGGTCAAGCCGGGCACGTTCGAGATCGGCCCGTTCACCGTGCACACCGAGCGGGTGGCCCACCCCGTGGAGGCGTACGCCATCCGCATCGAGCACGGCGGCCGGACGCTGACGTACTCGGGCGACACCGGAGTGAGCGACGCCCTGGAGGAACTGGCCCGCGGCGCGGACCTGTTCCTGTGCGAGGCCGCCTTCACGGACGGCAAGGAGGACATCCCCGACCTCCACCTCAACGGCCGCGAGGCCGGCGAGGCCGCCGCCCGGGCGGGGGCGCGCAGCCTGGTCCTCACCCACATCCCGCCGTGGACCGACCCGCAGACCAACCTCGCCCACGCCCGCGCCGCCTACGCCGGGCCGGTGACCCTGGCGGCGCCGGGAGCGACGTACGAGATCTGAACCCGAAGCGGGCCGTGCGACGACGGTACGACGAGGCCCCCCGAGCGGATTCTCCGGCTCGGGGGGCCTCGTCACGTTCCGGCGTCACCGGCGGGGGGCTCACGCCTTGGTGAGGTCCTCGACCTCCTCCTCGGGCTCGCGGCCCGGGGTGGGGAGGTTGAACCTGGTGATCGCGAAGCGGAAGGTCACGTAGTAGATCGCCGCGAACACCAGGCCGATCGGGATGATCAGCCAGGGCTTGGTCGCCAGGTGCCAGTTGAGTGCGTAGTCGATGGCGCCGGCGGAGAAGTTGAAGCCGTCGTGCACGCCCAGGCCCCAGGTGATGGCCATGGAGGCGGCGGTGAGCACGGCGTGCAGCACGTACAGGACCGGCGCGATGAACATGAAGGAGAACTCGATCGGCTCGGTGACACCGGTGACGAACGAGGTCAGCGCCAGGGAGACCATCATGCCGAGCACGGCCTTGCGGCGCTCGGGCCGGGCGCAGTGCGCGATGGCGAGGGCGGCGGCCGGCAGACCGAACATCATGATCGGGAAGAAGCCCGTCTGGAACAGACCGGCGGACGGGTCGCCGTGCAGGAAGCGCGGGATGTCACCCTGCCAGACCTGGCCGGCGGTGTCGGTGAAGCTGCCGAGCTGGAACCAGGCCACGGTGTTCACGAACTGGTGCATGCCGACCGGGATCAGGGCGCGGTTCACGCCGCCGAACAGGGCCGCGCCGCCGGAGCCGAGACCCGTCATCCAGTCGCCGAAGTCGCTGATGCCGGTGCCGATCGGCTTCCAGATCAGGGCGAAGACGACGCCCACCACGATGCCGACGAAGGCCATGATGATCGGCACCAGGCGACGGCCGTTGAAGAAACCGAGCCAGTCCACCAGCTTGGTGCGGTGGAAGCGCTGCCACAGCACGGCCGCCAGCAGACCCATGATGATGCCGCCGAGGACACCCGGGTTGTTGTAGGTGGCCTCGACTATCTTCCCCTTCTCGATGTGCTGCTCGGTGAGGGGGAAGGCCTCCAGGACCTTGCTGTAGACGAGGAAGCCCACCACGGCGGCGAGGGCGGTGGAGCCGTCCGCCTTCTTGGCGAAGCCGATGGCGACACCGATGCAGAACAGGAGCGGCAGCTGGCCGGTCAGCGCGCCGCCCGCGTTGTTGAACACGGCGGCGACCTTGTCCCAGCCCAGGCCGTCCTTGCCGAAGAAGTCGTCCTGGCCCAGGCGGACCATGATGCCCGCCGCCGGCAGCACGGCGATCGGAAGCTGCAGGCTTCGGCCGACCTTCTGCAGGCCCTGGAACAGGCCTGATCCCCGCTTCTTCGCGGGGGCCGCCTTCTGTTCGGCGGTGGCGGTGCTCATACGTCCGTCCTCCATCGGGTGGTGGTCTACACCACTCAGTGGTGTAGACCTGTTGTAGCACGATGAAGGTGACGTAAGGAACCCGCGAATCCGCTACCGGACCACTACGCCGCGTACGGGCGCGCGCGGGCGGTCACCGCCCGGTTCCGGGCCGATGCCGGGCCGGTCTCGGCGGGCCGGCCGGGCCGGTCCCGGACCGCTCCCGGAGGGAACTCAGGCCTTCGTGGTGTCCTCGACCTCGTCCGCCGGCTCCCGCCCCGGAGTCTCCAGACCGAACCGCGTGATGGCAAATCGGAAGACCGCGTAATACACCGCGGCGAAGCACAGCCCGATCGGGACGACCCCCCACGGCCGGGTCGCCAGGTTCCAGTTGATGACGTAGTCGATCAGCCCCGCCGAGAAACTGAACCCGTCGTGCACCCCCAGCGACCACGTCACCGCCATCGACACGCCCGTCAGCACCGCGTGCACCGCGTACAACGCCGGCGCGATGAAGAGGAACGAGTACTCCAGCGGCTCGGTGATCCCCGTGACGAACGACGTGAGCGCCACCGACAGCATCAGCCCGCCCACCTCCTTGCGCCGCTCCGGCCGGGCCGTGTGCGTGATCGCCAGCGCGGCGGCCGGCAGCGCGAACATCATGATCGGGAAGAAGCCCGAGGTGAACTGCCCCGCGTTCGGGTCACCCGCCAGGAACATGTTGATGTCGCCGTGCACCACCGTCCCGTCCGGCTCGGTGTAGCTGCCGAACTGGAACCAGACGGGCACGTTCAGGAACTGGTGCAGACCGATCACCAGCAGCGCCCGGTTCGCCAGGCCGAAGATCCCCGCACCCCACGCCCCCGCGTCGCTCAGCCAGTCGCCGAAACCCTCCAGACCACGCCCGATCGGCGGCCAGATCCACAGGCACAGCGCCGCGAACAGGATCGCCACGAACGCCATGAGGATGGGGACCAGACGGCGGCCGTTGAAGAAGCCCAGCCAGTCCACCAGCCTGGTGCGGTGGAAACGCCGCCAGAAGAAGGCGGCCAGCAGCCCCATCACGATCCCGCCGAACACCCCCGGGTTCTGGTACGTGAACGGCGTCGCCGTGCCGTCGGCCGCCTGGCAGCCGGTCGCGATCACCTTCGCCCCCGCCGGGCAGCCGACCGGGAACTGGTGCAGCACGTTGTAGTAGACGAGGAAGCCCGCCACCGCCGCCAGCGCCGTCGAACCGTCCGCCTTCCTCGCCATCCCGATGGCCACACCCACGCAGAACAGCAGCGGCAGCCCCAACTGGCCGTCCAGCAGCGCGCCGCCCGCCCCCGCCATCACCTTCGACACGTCGGTCCAGCCCAGACCGTCCTTCCCGAACACGTCCGGCTGCCCCAGCCGGTTCAGGATGCCCGCCGCCGGCAGCACCGCGATCGGCAGCTGGAGACTGCGGCCCATCTTCTGGAGCCCCTGGAACAACGTGCCCCAGCGCGCACGCAGGGAAGAGGCCCCGATCTCGGTGCCGCCCGCACTCATGAACGTCCTCCCCGCACCGCGTTTGGCCACCGCCCCGGCGGTGGTGTAGACCAGTCGACGGAACGGTTCCGCTGTCGTGAACGCCATCATCGGCCGCCCACGGCACGACCGCTCGCGAAGATGGGCCAACTGTGGGTTACTGCGACCAAGCGGTTCGGATCAGGGAGAAGGAACATGGCCACCAAGGCTGAGAAGATCGTCGCCGGGCTCGGCGGCATCGACAACATCGACGAGATCGAGGGCTGCATCACCCGCCTGCGCACCGAGGTCAACGACCCCTCGCTGGTCGACGAGGCCGCCCTCAAGGCCGCCGGAGCCCACGGCGTGGTCAAGATGGGCAGCGCCATCCAGGTCGTCATCGGCACCGACGCCGACCCCATCGCCGCCGAGATCGAAGACATGATGTGAACCCATGACGCCGTGGACCGCCCGCCGCGGTTCACCCGGAAGGGGCTCTTCCCCCCGCGGGAGGAGCCCCTTCCGCATGGGGGGCTAGGCTCGTCGCCATGTCTCGAATCGACGGCCGCACGCCCGAACAACTCCGCCCGGTCACCATCGAACGCGGCTGGAGCAAGCACGCCGAGGGCTCCGTCCTCGTCTCCTTCGGCGACACCAGGGTCCTCTGCACCGCCTCCGTCACCGAAGGCGTCCCCCGCTGGCGCAAGGGCAGCGGCGAGGGCTGGGTCACCGCCGAGTACGCCATGCTGCCCCGCGCCACCAACACCCGCGGCGACCGCGAATCCGTCAAGGGCCGCATCGGCGGCCGCACCCACGAGATCAGCCGGCTCATCGGCCGCTCACTGCGCGCCGTCATCGACTACAAGGCCCTCGGCGAGAACACCGTCGTCCTGGACTGCGACGTCCTCCAGGCCGACGGCGGCACCCGCACCGCCGCCATCACCGGCGCCTTCGTCGCCCTCGCCGACGCCGTCGCATGGGCCCAGGGCAAGAAACTGATCAAGGCCGGCCGCCAGCCCCTCACCGGCACCGTCAGCGCCGTCTCCGTCGGCATCGTCGGCGGCGTCCCACTGCTCGACCTCTGCTACGAGGAGGACGTCCGCGCCGACACCGACATGAACGTCGTCTGCACCGGCGACGGCCGCTTCGTCGAGGTCCAGGGCACCGCCGAGGCCGAGCCCTTCGCCCGCGACGAACTCAACGCCCTGCTCGACCTCGCCGTCGCCGGCTGCACCGACCTGGCCGCGATCCAGCGGGCCGCACTGGAAAAGTAAAGGAAACCCCAAGAACGGCGTCCGCCGGGGGCAACCCGCGGGCGCCCTCCCCGCGTCCCTACCAGTACGGGCGCACGGCACACCGCCGTGCCGCCCGGCCACCACACCGGGGAGGGAACCCACGCCATGGCCGCGAGCCGCCACCGACGCCTGGGCCGCAGGACCGCCATCGCCGCCACCACGGCCGCCCTCGCACTCACACTCACCGCACTGACCGGCTGCGACGCGATGGACAAGGCACTGAACTGCGTCCAGACCGCCGACGCCATCGCCGACAGCGTCACCGACCTCCAGCAGGCCGTGCAGAACGCGGCGAACGACCCCACGCAGACCGACCAGGCGCTGCGGTCGATCGAACAGAACCTGAAGAAGATCGGCGACAAGACCGACGACACGGACGTCAACCAGGCGGTCGACGACCTCGGCACGGCGGTGGAGAACGTCCGCACCGCGATCAGGAACGGCGACCGCACCCCCGACGTCGCCCCCGTCACCGACGCGGCCGGCGAACTCTCCAAGGTCTGCACCCCGTAGAGCGGACGCAGCGGACGGAGCACGCGGTGGACACGCACGCGCCCGCGGGCCGAGACACCGCCTACGAGTCCGTGCGCCGAGGCGGGCGCATACGGAGCGAAGTGGGCGGGCGTCGATACTGGTGGACATGAACCGCCTGATCCTCGCCACCCGCAACGCCGGAAAGATCACCGAACTCAGGGCGATCCTCACCGACGCCGGACTCCCCCACGAACTCGTCGGCACCGACGCCTACCCCGAGGTCCCCGACGTCAAGGAGACCGGCGTCACCTTCGCCGAGAACGCCCTGCTCAAGGCGCACGCCCTGGCCCAGGCCACCGGCCTCCCGGCGGTCGCCGACGACTCCGGCCTCTGCGTCGACGTCCTCGGCGGCGCCCCCGGCATCTTCTCGGCCCGCTGGGCGGGCCGCCACGGCGACGACCGGGCCAACCTCGACCTGCTGCTCGCCCAGCTCTCCGACATCGCCGAGGAACACCGCGCGGCCCACTTCGCCTGCGCCGCGGCCCTCGCCCTCCCGGACGGCACGGAACGCGTCGTGGAGGGCCGCCTGACGGGCACCCTGCGCCACACCCCGGCCGGCGTCAACGGCTTCGGCTACGACCCGATCCTCCAGCCCGACGGCGAGACCCGTACCTGCGCGGAACTGACCCCCCAGGAGAAGAACGCGATCAGCCACCGCGGCAAGGCCTTCCGTGCCCTGGTACCGGTGGTGCGGGAGCTGCTGGGCTGACTCCACGACAACGCCCCCGCACCTTCGAATCGAAGGTGCGGGGGCGTTTCACCCTGTGAGCCCGGTGGGACTCGAACCCACGACACACCGGACCTAAACCGGCGCCCTCTTGCCAGCTGGGGTACGGGCCCGCAGCGGTCCTACTCTACTGGGGTTGGCGTACGCCTTCGCCGCCCTCCACGACACCAGCTGCTGGTGACCGCGTGACAGTTGGGGCAGAGCAGCCGCAGATTCTCCGGCCTGTTGTCCCGCCAGTCACCGTTGACGTGGTCGATCTCCAACGTCATGGGCCTGCCGAGCCACTCGGGACGGAGCCCGCACCTGGCGCACCGCTCGGGCACGCCCGCTTCGCGCAGTGCGCGGCGCAGGCGCCAGGTCCTGATCCGGTACGTGCCCGTGTGGCGCACCAGTACTTCTCCCGGGTCCTTGGCATTCGTGCCCCGTCTTCCCCGCCGGTGTGCCTGCCCGCGGAAATGGGCCGTCGTCAGGCCCTGTCGAGCGATCTGCTCCCGCACTGCCGCTCGTTGCCTGCCGTTGTCCGGCCGCCCCAGACGTCGCAGCAGCTCCGCGAGGGAGTCCGACTCCGCGACTGCCGCCCGCAGTTCGTCCGGGTCGAACGGACCGCGTCGCACCCCCCTGCTCATGCGTCACCGACCCTGCCGCGTCCCTTGCCACGACCCCGGTAGGTGTCCGTCGTCGAGTGGCAATTGGGGCACAGGAGCCGGAGGTTGGCGATTCGGTTGTCCCGCCAGTCGCCGTCGATATGGTCGACTTCCAGCGGGAGCGGCTCCCCGTGCCAGACGGGCCCCGTCCCGCAGAGAGCGCACCGCTCCTCGACGCCGAGTTCGGCCATGGCCCTCTTGAGCCGGGCGCTGGGGACCCGTGCGGCGTGTACGGACGTGTCCCTGACGAGGATCTCCGCAGCGGAGCGGCGGCGTTGGTTGGTTCGCATCCTCTCCGTGCGGACCGACCGCGTGAAGTGCGAGGTGTCGATGCCGTACGCCTTGATCTTCCGGCTGATGTGGGTGTGGTGTCCACCGACGAGTTCGAGCCCCAGGTGGCGCAGCACGCCGCGCACACTCGTCGAGGCCGCCACCGCCTGTTCCAGGACTTCTCTGGTCCACTTCACCCCCTCCCGCTCGAAGTGCGAGACGTCCACGCCGAGCGTCCTCATCCGCTCCCGCACATAGCGCCGCGTGGAACTCCTCGGATCCACCCCCAGCCGCTCCAGCGCCTCCGACAGCGTCCGCGCCCCGCGTGCCGCCGCCTCCAGGCGTTCCTTGGTGTACGCGCTGGCCCCCATCGATCCCCTCCGTTCCGGCCGTGTGTTCGCGGCCTCGTACGGAGCAACGATCCGGTTATCGGACGGTCACGTGCGGGAAGCGGAGCGGCCCGCGCCGGAGGACTCCGGTGCGGGCCGCATTCCCCGAGGTGCGGGAGTCAGATGCCCAGGTCCTTGATGATCTTGGCTACGTGTCCGGTGGCCTTGACGTTGTAGAGGGCGCGTTCGACCCTGCCCTCCTCGTCCACGACGACCGTGGAGCGGATGACGCCGGTGACCGTCTTGCCGTAGAGCTTCTTCTCGCCGAAGGCGCCGTAGGCCTCCAGGACCTTCTTGTCAGGGTCGGCGAGGAGGGTGACCCTCAGTGACTCCGCCTCACGGAACTTGGCCAGCTTCTCCGGCTTGTCGGGGGAGATACCGATCACGTCGTAGCCCGCGCCGGCCAGCAGGTCGAGGTTGTCGGTGAAGTCGCAGGCCTGCTTGGTGCAGCCGGGGGTGAGGGCGGCCGGGTAGAAGTAGACGATGACCTTGCGGCCCTTGCGGTCGGCCAGCGACACCTCGTTGCCGTCGGCGTCGGGGAGGGTGAAGGCGGGGGCCGCGTCCCCGGGCTGGAGTCGCTCGGTCATCGAAGTTCGTCTCCTCGTCGTGCCAATACCGTGTCGGTCCGAGGGTAACCGGGGGTGCCGACAGTGCGGTCGCGGCGAGAGCTGACAGACTGTCCCGAACAGGCAGTAGTTGACATCGGAGGCGGTACGGTGGCGGACACGGCGGACACCAGAACCCCGGCTGAGATCGAGGCGGACATCAGGCGCCGTCGCGAGGTACTGGCCGAGACGCTCGACGAGATCGGTGTACGGGTACACCCCAAGACGCTCGTCGGCGACGCCAAGGCCAAGGTCGCCGCCAACGTCGACCACACCCTCGGACGGGCCTATGTGCAGGTCAACCGCGTGGTCAGCGATGTGCGGGCGCAGTTCGTGGACGCCGAGGGCGCGCCCCGGCTGGAGCGGATCGTGCCGGTCGCGCTGCTGGCCGTCGGCGTGGTCGGGCTGCTCACCCTGGGCAGCCGTCGGCGCCGGGGCTGACCCACCGCGTACGGACGTGCTGAAGGCAGGTAGGTTCGAGGCGTGAGCGCCAACAGAAACGAGAACAGCACCCACGACGACAAGCTGCCCATCCGGATGCTGCACGACCGGGTGCTCGTCCGGCAGGACACGAGCGAGGGCGAGCGTCGTTCGGGCGGCGGCATCCTGATCCCGGCCACGGCCGCGGTGGGCCGCCGTCTGGCCTGGGCGGAGGTCGTCGCGGTCGGGCAGAACGTACGGACCGTGGAGCCGGGCGACCGGGTGCTGTTCGACCCGGAGGACCGGGCCGAGGTGGAGGTGCGGGGCACGGCGTACGTGCTCATGCGCGAGCGTGACCTGCACGCCGTCGCCGCGGACCGGTTCGAGGGGTCGGAGGACTCCACGGGGCTGTACCTGTAGGGGCCTGGCTGTACCGGTAGGGGCCTGTGGCGGCGCCCCGCGCCGGCCCCCGGGGTGAGCGGGCGTCCGAAGGGGCCGGTGACCGAGGTCACCGGCCCCTTCGGCGTGCTTTTGCTAGCCTCGGGAGTCAGCCCGACGAGACGCGCCGTACCGGGACGAAGGCAAAGACGACGCATCCGTTGTCCGTGGGCGGCCGGCGCGAGCCGTCGACCGCCGTGGTTCGTCCCGGAGGTGCCCGTCGTGGCCTGGGTCCTGCTCGTCGTCGCCGGTCTGCTCGAGGTCGGCTGGTCCATCGGCATGAAGTACAGCGAGGGCTTCACCCGCCCGCTGCCGAGTGTGCTCACCGGCGCCGGGATCGTCGCCAGCATGCTGCTGTTGTCCTACGCCGCCCGTTCCCTGCCCATCGGCACCGCCTACGGGGTGTGGGTGGGCATCGGGGCGGCCGGAGCGGCGGTGCTCGGCATGGTGGTGCTGGGGGAGCCGGCGACCGCCGCCCGGATCTTCTTCGTGTGTCTGCTGCTGGTGGCCGTGGTGGGGCTGAAGGTCACCTCGGGCCACTAGGGTCTCTCGTTGGGATCATGACGGGCTCGCGGGCCCTGGCGCCGTTCCCCCAGGCTCTTCGGGCAGGGGGACCCCCACGCGCCGCGTTGTCGTCGGTCGCCATGGCTCCGCCATGACGCCCTCCTCCGCCTCGCGAGGCTCCCCCACCGCCTGGACGGCGTGGAAGGCGCCCCGCTCACCGGACCCCGCTCCCTGGTCCGGCCTGATCCGGACGAAGACCCCAGGTCCCGCCGGGGTCCCGGGTCGCCGGGCCTTGAGGTTCCGGCCCGCCGGGTCGCTGGGCCCCTGAGGTTCCGGCCCGCCGGTTCGTCGGGTCTCGCGGTCCCGGGCCGCCGCGGGACGGCGGCCCCGGGCCCCCCACCGCCCGGGGCAAAACCCGAGAAACGAAGAGGCGGGGGGGGGGGAAGAAAGG